>CAZKNV010000004.1:0-24769 GCA_964554145.1 uncultured Burkholderiaceae bacterium | reverse complement strand
CCATCCGCATTGCGACCCAACGCATCTCATGTTTTAGTGTGAACAGGCCCTAGTTTCATGATCGGAGCCCCAGCCGCTCGCGCAACGGAATGCCGACGAACGAGCCGGCAAACGCAGCAGCGAACCATACCCAGCCGTGCAAGCTGCCGGTCGAGATGCCTGCGAAATAAGCGCCCACATTGCAGCCGAACGCCAACCGCGCCGAGTAGCCCAGCACCAGGCCGGTGACAACCGCTACCAGCCATTGCTTGCCGCTGGCCTGCGTCGTCGGCCGCGCGTGACCGCGAAAGTTTGCAGCGATCAGCGCACCGATCAGAAGCCCCAGGTTGGTCACCGAAGTGACGTCGTTCAACAACGATGACTGGATGTGCACCTGCTGTGCTTCGCGGCCCCAGTACGCGTTGGCGGCCAGATCGGCGCCGAACCAGGTTGCGATCTTCGCGCCCCACAGGCCGAGCCCGTACACGATGCCCCATGGCTGGCCGGCGATGATCAGATTCAAGACGCCGAACACTGCCAGCAGCACGGCGCCGATGTAGATCGCACGCCCTTGCCAGCGCGTATCGGTGCGCTTGCGTTTGCGCCAGAGCCAGGCACCGAGTGCGCCAAAAACCGCGAGCTGCGCAATCAGCGCGACGCCGGCGCCGAGATGCTCGGGCAAAGACACGGGCGGCAAACTGCCGAGCGCAAGCCATTGATCGAGATGAGCGGCACCGAGGAAGCTGCCCGCGATGAAACCGGGCAGCACCGCCAGGCTAAAGCCGTTGCCAAGTCCGGCCTTGTACAGCGTGCCCGAGCCGCAGCCGTCGGCAATCTGCATTGCGGCGCCGAAGACAAAGGCGCCGATGACGAGGCTGACGGACAGCGGCGCAAACGCGCCGCTCAACTCGGGATTGGCCGCGATTAGCGGAATCGATACCAGCATGGCGAGGCCGATCGCCAATAGTTGCGCCAGAAAGCCAGTCGGGTCGCGCTCGCGAATCCATACGCGCCAGCCGGTGGTGAATCCGAATGCGACGCCGGCCAGCACAGCGCCAAAGCCGATGCCGACGATGAACAGCAATCCCTGCCGCAATCCGACGACCCAGGTAATCGCCAGCCAGGCAATGACCGCGCCGATGATCAACGGCGAGCTGGCCGCTCGCACGACCGGCGCGGGCTGATCACGGATCGAGGAAGGGCCGTCGCCGGCGATCGCTGCCATCAAACCACCGTCACAGACATTACGGAGCGCTGCTCGCGACCTTCAACTGCAGCCAGAACTGCTGCAGACGGTTTGGAATGTTCTCCATCGCCAGTCCCGCATTCGACCACTCAACGACCGATTCGGGATACAGCTTGACGTTGTCGTGTCCAAGCAGCTCGGACAGGACGAACCAGTTGGTAGCCGCCCAGTGGCCCGTATTGCAGAACGAAATCGTCGGCAGATCAGTTTGCACGCCGGCTTGCTGTGCGACGCGCTGAATGTCGTCGGCCGGCAGCAGCGTTCCCTTCTTCGTGAACCACACATCGTGATCGACGTTCTTCGCGCCGACGATCGTTCCCGGCGTCTTGGCGGCGGCGTGCCGCGTCTCGCCGTCAAAAAACGCTGCCGGCCGCGCGTCGAGCAAGCGTGCCGACTGGCTGCCGACGACTTGCGAAACTTCGTCGCGCGTTGCAATCAAGCGATGATCCAGCTTCACCTGAAAACTGGACGGCACTTGCACGGGGACTTCAGTCGACAGCGGCAAGCCCGCGGCGCGCCAGGAGATCATACCGCCGTTGAGAATCGAGATCGTCGGCACTCCGGCCGTCTTCAACGTCCAGTAAACGCGCGCCGCAGAGCCGAAATCGGTCGAGTTCTTGCCCTCGTACACGACCACGACCGGGGTGGTTGCATCGATTCCGAGCTTTTGTACCAGCCCGCTCAATTCGGCCAGGGGTGGCAACTGGCCAGGGTTGTTCTTCGGCCCGCGCCACTTTGCGTACGGCGCGTGCTGGGCGCTGGCGATATGTCCAAGCTCGTACGGAGTTTTGCCATCGATCTTGCCGTCGCGAATATCGATGACGCGCAGCCTGGAATCGCCGAGCTGCGCCGCCAACTCGGCGGGCGTAACCAAGGGTTGCGCCGCGATTGCGGGCATTAACGAAAATAAAGCGATCAATGAAAACAGCAAGCGAATCACAGCACTCATCCACCATTCCGGTCGCACGGGTCGTTGATGATGCCGGAGTTGCGGCGGCGCAACGCTATCGATCCGGCATGTACTTATTCCCAGCCACGGGCATGCGGAGGGTGCCGGAATGAGCGCTGTCATTCGCTTCATCGCCGTGGTCGCGATCATTGCGGTGCTCGCCTACCTGGTCTGGCCGTGGCTGAAAAATGCGATCTACCTGGCAGAGCTGGTTGCCGAAGATGCGCCACTGAATCTGCCGATGCCCGTGCAAGGCGTCTCGATGCGCGCGGTGCGCGACACCTTCGGCGCCCCGCGGCAGGGCGACCGCAAGCATCAGGGCGTCGATATTTTTGCGCCACGCGGCACGCCGGTCCTCTCGACCACGCGCGGCATGGTGTCGCGCATCGGCGAAAACAGTCTTGGCGGAACGGTGGTATGGGTGCTTGGCCCGGGCGGTGATCGGCACTACTACGCCCACCTGGATAGCGTGGCGAATATCCGGACCGGGCAACGAGTTGCCGTCGGCGATGTGCTGGGAGGCGTCGGCAATACGGGTAACGCACGAGGTACTGCGCCGCATTTGCATTACGGCATCTATCGCCGGGCAAGCGGAGCGATCAATCCGTTTACGTTGTTGACGGCGAAGCCGTCGGAGCGCGCCGAGCCACGCAAACGCTCGGCGGCAGATTGGAGCGCCGAATGACGCCAGCGCGCCGTTTATTGCTGCACGCCATTGCGCTCACGTTGACCGGCGCCCTCAGTGCCCGCAGCTTTGCGCAGGATCGGTATGCGCCAGCGCGCGAAAGATTGTTGCGTGAAATAGAACACGACATGCGCGCCACTGCGCTGGAGACTGGACGCTCGGCGCTCAGTCCGTGCGTGCGGAAAGCGATTGCGACTGTTTCGCGCGAGCGCTTCGTGCCGGCGCATCTGGCGGCAGCTGCTTACGACAACCGCGCGCTGCCGATCGGCGAAGGGCAGACCATATCGCAGCCGTTCATTGTCGCGTTGATGACTGAACTGCTGCAGCCGAAGGCGGACGACGTCATGCTTGAAGTCGGCACCGGCTCGGGTTATCAAGCTGCCGTGCTCGCCGGATGCGCTGCGAAGGTGTACTCGATCGAAATCGTTGCGCCGCTGGCGCAACGCGCGCGCGCGGCACTCGATGCGGCCGGTTATCGCAACGTCGAAACTCGGATCGGCGATGGGTATCAAGGTTGGCCCGAGGCCGCGCCGTTCGACGGCATCATCGTTACGGCCGCGCCGGACCACGTTCCGCCGCGCTTGATAGAACAACTGAAGCCCGGCGGCCGGTTGGTGATACCGGTCGGCCCGCGCTCTGCTCAGGAATTGCTGCTGATCGAAAAAGGCGCGGACGGGCGTGCAGTTACACGCCGGACGATCGCCGTGCGCTTTGTCCCTCTGACTCGCTAGCGCAAAGGTCGCATCGGGCCGCCGTTGCCTGCGCGCTGCTCGATACGATCGTCGAGCTCACCGATCGTAGCCGCCAGCGAGTTGGCCTGCTGGTCGAGCGCGGTGCGCAGCGAACGCTCGATCTGATCGACACGCGCAATCAGCGCGCTTTGCGTATCGACCAGGCGTTCTTCAGCACGCCCGAGCTCGCTTGCCAGATAGGTTCGCAACTCGGTAAAGCGCGACGCCTCAGCCTCATCGGCCAACCGGCGCTGCGCATCCAGATCGCGCCCGTAGCGGCGCGTTTCCGCCAAGGCGGCACTTTGCTCGATCAGCATCAGCAAAACGACAGCGCCAAACAGCACCAGCATCACCGTTCCCAGCGGCGCGGTAATCGTCGTCACGCCGAGCCATAGCGGTGCCGGAGCGTTCAGCACCGGCCAGTTCATGAAGCCAAAAAACGCGATCAGCCCGAGAACGATCCACAGAAGAAGTCTCATCGTCACCTCCCAGTTCGATGCGATAGGCTACCCGCGTTAGCAAACGGCTCTCCCGGCCGGCGATGGTTGGTTGGATAGACTCCGCCTCCGCACAACGATTTTTCCTGCCATGAACTATCGCCGCCTTGGCCGTTCCGGTTTGAAAGTTTCCGAACTTTCGTTCGGCTCATGGGTGACTTACGGCAATCAGGTCGACACGCGCGCTGCGCGTGAGCTGATGGCGGCGGCGTACGACGCCGGCGTCAATTTCTTCGACAACGCCGAAATTTATGCGCGCGGCCAGAGTGAAGAAATCATGGGCACGGTGCTGAAGGAACTCGGCTGGCCGCGTTTGAAGTATGTGGTCTCGACGAAGTTCTTCTGGGGGATGCCCTCCGGCAAGGGCGAATTTCCGAATGAGCGCAACACGCTGAACCGCAAGTATCTGCGGCAGGCGATCGACGGCTCGCTAAAGCGCTTGCAGCTCGACTACGTTGACCTGGTGTTCTGCCATCGCGCCGATCCGGATACGCCGATCGAGGAGACCGTATGGGCAATGCATGACATGGTCGAGCGCGGCCAGGCGCTGTACTGGGGCACCAGCGAGTGGACCGCGGACGAGATTCGCGCGGCGTGGGACATTGCCGATCGGCGCAATTTGCACAAACCGGTGATGGAGCAGCCGCAGTACAACCTGTTGCATCGCAAGCGCGTCGAGCACGAATACAAGCGGCTGTATGAAGATATCGGTATTGGGCTGACCACCTGGAGCCCGCTGGCGTCGGGCCTGTTGTCGGGTAAATACCGCAAGGGCATTCCGCCCGGCTCGCGTGGCGCGCTGGAAGGCTACGCATTTTTGCGCGAAAGCCTGACCGATCCGGCCAAGAACAACGTCGTCGCTCAGCTCGAATCGGTGGCGCGCGATCTCGGCTGCACCTTGGCACAGCTGGCGCTCGCCTGGTGCCTGACCAATCGCAACGTCAGCAGCGTGATTACCGGGGCCACGCGGGTCGAGCAAGTGAACGAGAACATGAAGGCGCTGGAAGCAGTGCCGAAGCTGACACCCGACGTGCTGAGTCGGGTCGACGAAGTCGTGGCGCCGAACGTTGATTAGGGTGGACAGGCCCTGAAATAGCGCGCCGCTGTGGCCCGCTATTTGCCTCCGAACAACCGACGGAGGGACAGACGATGCAAGCGAAGCAAGTCCTGCAACCGTGCGTAATGCTGCTGCTTGCCGTCACTCTGACGGCAGCTACTGCACAGTCGCGCCCGTGCAGCACGGTGCCGCCCGCCGAGCGTCAGAACGCACGCGCAGCCGGAGCCTGCCGCGATATCGCACCGATCGTCGATGTAGTACCGAAAGGTGCCGAATCCGCGCCGCTCGTGGTCATCGCAGTCCCCAATGTTGTTGGTTTGAGCTTCGACGACGCGCGCGACCGGCTGGCGCGCTTCGCGCTGCAGCGTTCGTATCGTGCCAGCAGCGAACCGGGCGGCACGGTATTGGCGCAGCAACCTGCGCCGCCCGCGCGACTTCCCGCCGGCTTCCCGGTCACGGTGCTGCTATCTGACGGAACGCTGAGGCCGCCTCCGCGCGTGCCGGCCTCGGAAATAGACGGGGCGCCCAACCCACTGGCGACCAATCCGGATGTGCGGCCGCAATCCTCCGTCGCCACCGACGACGCTCGACCAGGTACGGTGATCGAGCAAAGTCCCGCGGCCAGGGCGGTGCAGCCCAAGGGCGCCGCGCAGTCGAAAGTGTCGGTCGATCGTGCAAAAGTCGGCGCTGAAGTCGAGCAGCTTCGCGTGCCGAACGTCCTCGGCATGGCAATTGAAAACGCACACGCGCGGCTGGGCCGCTTCAAAGTCGAGCGCACGTATCGACCCAGCAGCGCGCCGAGCGGTCGAGTGGTCGCACAAATCCCACAGGCATCTGCGCGCGCTGCGGCCGGCAGCGCAATCCTTCTGGTTGTTTCCAGCGGCCCGGCGCGCTCGAGCGATTCGTCGCGCGCTGGCGATGCCGGCGCCGCGCCGGTAGGCGAGACTTTCGAACTGCCGGATGTGATTGGCCGCAGCTACGCCGATGCGAGTGGTGCGCTATCCGAGTTCAAAGTCGATCGCATCGAAATCGCCAGCGCCGCTCCGAGTGGCGAGGTGCTCGCGCAGGATCCTGCACCCGGCACTTCGGTGCCGGCGGGAAGCGCAGTCGGCTTGCAGGTATCTGACGGGTCGCTTGCCAGCGCAGTGGTCACGACGCCTGCAGTTGTCCCTGCGCCTGTACCTTCGCCCGTACCTCCGCCCGTGCCTTCGCCCGTACCTTCGCCCGTACCTTCGCCCGTACCTCCGCCCGTACCTCCGCCTGTACCAGCGCCTGTACCAGCGCCTGTACAGAGTGATCTATTTTCCGTCACGCTTCCAAGCAACGCCGTGCTTATGCTCATCGCAGGTGTGTTGCTCGGCTTGGTGCTGGGCGCACTGTTGATGCGTCGCTGGCTTCTAAGCCGCCAGCCGACGATTGACATTGAACCAACTGCGTCCCAGGACTTTCCACCGACCGAGAGCGACATCAGCGGCATTTCGGCTCCAAAAACGGCTCCCGAAACGCCTCCCGAAATCAGATTTTCCGCTCGTCTTGATGCCGGCGAAACGACGATCGAATTCACCGCGCCATCGGATGCCGATGAAACGACGATGGAGTCCAGTGACCATCATGCATGACGGCATCAAGCTCGCCGCGCCGATCGATGTCTCGAGCGATGACGTCGAAAAGGCGTTGTTCGAACAGGCGAAAGACGAGCCGGCCGTTGCACGCGCGGTCGACCACTTGCGCGCCCCTGCCGCTCAACGCGCGGCCGACGAGTTGAACCAGGCGCTCGATGTTGATGTATCCGAATTGCTCGAACGAGGTTGGGCCACCGTACATGCGGTGCGCGATGCGGTGCAACGCAGTGTGCTGGCACCGGGTCCGCCCGCCATCGTCAGACTCGACCAGCACAACATTACTTCGACGTCGACGCTGGTGCTAAACACCCATGTGGCGCAGAGGGCGTTACCGGAACTCAAGCTCACGCTGGAGCTTATCGCGGGCGTTCAAAGCGCGACGCTCGCCGCTCGAGACGGCCAGATCGAATTGGTCGCGCTCGGCGAAGCGTCGGTCACAGCGCGGCTCAAATACAAAAGCGTGTTGGTGAAGGAGCACACCACCGGCCTGAAAGGTGCCCCAAGAGATCCGTTTAGGCATCAGCATGCTGCGCCTGATCAGCGAGCAGGCGTCGACTTCTATATCTAGGGCATCGGTTCACTTGCGATTCTTCCTGCTGGCTATGTTGATCTGCGCCGCCGCTCCGACGATGGCGCAGCGGCCGCTGTGCAGTCAACTTCCGCCAGCGGAACGTGATCGCGCCCGCGCGGCGGGACTGTGCCGCGAGCCCGCGCCGATCATCGATGTCGTACCGCGCAACCGGGCGGAACCGCCGCCGGCGGCGTTGCCAGTGCCCCATGTGGTCGGTATGACCTTCGATAACGCGAGCAATCGACTATCGCGCTTTACATTGCAGCGCTCCTACCGCGCGGCGGCCGAGGCAGGCGGCACCGTGCTTGCGCAATCACCGATGGCACCGGCGACCTTGCCCGCCGGTGCACCGGTGAGCCTGGTGTTGTCCGACGGGTCGCTGGTCCGAGTGCCGCGCGTGACCAATATCAATATCAACGAAGCGCGACAACGGCTGCAAAAAGATCTGGATCTGAAAGTGCAGCCGGTGGTAGTCACCAGTGATCTGCGCGTTGGCACCGTGATCGAACAGCAGCCCGCCGAAGGCACGCTTATCAAGCGCGGCAGCGCCGTGCGGCTGCAAGTATCCGCCGGCCAGGAAGGGCCGGAGCTGATCGACGTACCGAATGTGGTCGGGATGTCATTCGATCGTGCGAAATCACGGCTACCCCGGTTTTCGGTCGAGCGGACCGAGCGGCCGCGCAGTGAGCAGCCGAACAGCGCGCCGGAAGGTCAGGTCGTCGAGCAGACGCCCCGTGCATCGACGCGCGCAGCGACGGGATCGGTGATCGTGCTCACGGTGTCGAGCGCGCCGCGCGCAGCCATTGAAGTATTCGAAATGCCGGATGTCGTCGGACGCAGTTATGCCGATGCGGCGCGCTCGCTGGCCGAATTCAAGATCACTCGCACCGCAATCGAAAGCGCCGAACCACGCGATCAGATTGTTACGCAGACGCCTGCGGCCGGATCGGCGCTGACGCCTGGAACAGCAGTGGCGCTGCAGGTCTCAGCCGGATCGCCTGCACTGTCGGCCACGGCGGCGGCCAACACGGACGCAACGGACGCACCGAAGGCAACGGGCGCGCGCGGAGTGCTGGGTGGTGTGATGGGAATAGGCGCCGCAGTTGTGCTTGGGCTCATCATTGGCGGGCTGGTGATGCGCCAGTGGCTTTCGCGCCAGCGGGCGGTTGCCGCGGCAAACGACGCCATCACGTCGCTCTCGCCGTTGCCAGCGCACGGGATCACGGCCGTCGATATCTTGCTCGAAGATGAAGTCGATGCAGAGCGCGAGCGTGGCAATCAATCAGAGAATGAGCAACCGCAAAACAAGGACCCGGGAAACCAGGATGACAGAGACAAGGAGCCACGCGCCAATTGACCGGTCAATTCAGCCGATCGATTGGCGCGCGCATCGACCGGCGGCGACGAGCGGCGCACGTTCGGCCACAATGACGCCATCCACCCAGGGCGCTGAACCGTAACTTCATCGAGGCGCAATTTGTTGGACCAACAAGAAATCAAACGTTTGCTGCTGGCGACGGCTGCGCGCGACGTCGATGCATTCGAACGCCTGTATCGCCGCTGCGCGCCGTTATTACTGGGCATCGCACTTCGCGTCACGCGCCGAAGGGAACTCGCGGAAGAAGTCTTGCATGACAGTTTTATGCGCATCTGGCGCGCTGCCGACACGTTCGATCCGTTCGGCGCGCCGGTAGGGTGGATGACGACCATCGTGCGCAATCGCGCAATCGATGTGATGGAAACGCATGACGTGGCGCGCGTGGATTCGTATCACGCCGCGCTGGACGACACACCGGAAGCTTCACTGGACCAAATGTTCGATTGGGGCAGCGCTACGCAGGCAGATGACGCGCTCGACGCAAGTCGGTTGCGCGCATTTTTGCGCCGCTGCCTCGGCGAGCCTCGCCGAGGCGGAACGCCAGGCGCTCGTGCTCGCGTATGAACATGGCTTGAGCCATGGCGATCTCGCGGCGCATCTGCGCAAGCCATTGGGCACGGTCAAGACGTGGATTCGGCGCGGCATGCTGAATCTGCGTGCATGCATCGATGAATGCAGCGGAAATATCGGAGCCAGGCGATGAAGCTTGCGCGCCATCGTCATCTGGATGCGCTGATCGGTGAATACATTCTCGGCGCATTGCGCGGCGGCGCGCGGCGGCGGTTCGAGCGTGCCGTGAGAGAAGAGCCGGCAGTGGCATTGCGCTTGCGCACGTTGCAGCAGGAGTTCACTCCGCGCTACAGCGAACGCATCGCCGAAACACTGCCTGTTGGCGGTTGGAAGCGGCTCGAGCACGAGCTCATCCTGTCGCAACACCGCGCGCCCTGGTATTCGCGCGTGTCATTCCTGCGCGGCTGGGCGCTGGGCGTGACGTCAGCATTGGTGCTTGGCGTCGCGCTGCTTGCGCTGCGCGCAACGACGGAAACGACATTGACGCCGATCGCGCAGTTGGCGCTGAAAGGTGCACCGCCGAGCGTGACGGCCGCACTATCGCGCGATGGCAGCACGCTCGAGTTGCGCGCCGCGCGCCCGATCGTTGCAGGGCCTCTGCAAAGCTACGAGTTGTGGGTCATTCCCGAAGGCGGCGCGCCGCTTTCACTGGCAGTGCTGGGGCAGCTCGACGGAACACTGCGAGTGCCCGAGGAGCACAGGGGCCAGTTGCGCAAGGGTGCGCAGTTGGCGATAACCGTCGAGCCTGCAGGCGGTTCGCCTACGGGGGGGCCGACCGGTCCGGTGATCATGTCCGGTGCGATTGCTACCTGAGCGCAGCGCTGACATCTCCATCATCGTGCGCTTGCTGCTGATACCCCTTGCTGTTGTTTTGGCGGCTGCCGCGGTGGTTGCGTGTTCGCCGATCCGCGCGCTCAATGCGCTCGTCCCATCGGATTCGTATGAGCGCACACCCGTTGCGTACCGTGCGGGCGAACGCCGGCAGCTCGATGTCTACACGCCGCGCGCAACGCCGGAGCGCGTCCGCCCGGCCAACGGCTGGCCGCTGGTTGTGTTCTTCTACGGCGGTTCATGGAACCGTGGCGAGCGCGAGGAATATCGCTTCGTTGGTGAGGCGTTCGCGGCGCGCGGCATCGTCACCGTCATCCCGGACTATCGCCTGTATCCGGAAGTGCAATACCCCGAGTTCCTGAAGGACAGCGCCACGGCGGTGGCCTGGGCACTACGCGAGGCGACGCGTCTGGGCGCAGATCCGAAGCGTGTTTTCGTGATGGGCCATAGCGCGGGCGGTTACAACGCCGCGATGATGGCGCTCGACCCGCGCTGGCTCGGAGCCGAAGGCGTCAAGCCGACGCAGCTGGCAGGATGGATCGGCCTGGCCGGCGCCTACGATTTTCTGCCGATTGAAAATCCGGATGTAAAGCCGGTGTTCTTTCATCCGAACAGTCCGCCGGAGTCGCAGCCGATTCGCTACGTATCGCGCGCCGCGCCGCGCACGTTTCTCGGCGCGGCGCCCGAAGATGATCTGATCAATCCCGAACGCAACACGCGGCAAATGGCGAGCAGGCTGCAGGCGGTCGGTGTTCCGGTCACGCTGCAGTTTTATCCGCGCACGAATCACATTACGCTGATAGGCGCCTTTGCCGGGCCGCTGCGATTTCTGGCGCCAGTACTCGATGATGCGGTCGAGTTTGTGAGGACGGCTCCGCCGCGCTAGCGTTCGCGCGGCGCAGGACCGTGTAGTTCTTTCACTCCGCGAGCGCGAAGGGAAGAAGAAGAAAAAAATGGCGCGAAGCAAGCTCCGCGCCTCGGATGCATCTTCATGCGGCCTACGGCCGCCTCGACGTGGTTACTTGGTCTTCGACATTGAGGACGCGGCGCTCAATTCAGCCGAGTTCAGCTTGCCGTCCTTGTTGGTATCGGACTTTTCGAACATCGCGGACAGGCTTGCCGACGCTCTGGCTTCCTGCTTGTCGATTGAGCCATCCTTGTTTCTGTCGAGCTGCGTCATGTTGAAGTCCGCGCTGGCTCCGACACCTGTCGATGGGCTGGTGGTTTGCGGTGTGGCCGGTCTGGTGGTGGTTTCCGGTTTGGTTTGCGCAAACGCCGCACCGCCCATCAGCGAAGCAGCGGACAAAGCAACGAGTAAAGAAGATTTCTTCATCATCAACTCCTTGTTGAAATCTGGGGACTTCCCAGTCCCGATACGCCGCAAGTCCCGTGCCCAAAGTCCTGGGTGGCTACGCTATTTCCCTCAGTGCGATCGGGATGTTGCGGAGCATGTCGGCGACGAGATCGTCGAGAGCAACGTGCGCACGCCATCCCCAGTCGCGGCGAGCCTGGCTGTCGTCGATCGATTGTGGCCAGGTGTCGGCGATCGCTTGGCGAAAATCCGGCTCGTAAGCCACGCGAAAATCGGGTACATGCCGGGTGATCGCTGCGGCAAGCTCGGCCGGCGTGAAGCTGATGCCTGCTAGGTTGTACGAGGAGCGCACCTGTATGTTCTCCAAATCGGCTTGCATCAGCTCCAGCGTGGCCCGCACCGCGTCCGGCATGTAGATCATCGGCAAGCGGGTATCCGCCTTCAAAAAACACCGATAGACGTTTCGCTGTCTTGCCGCATGAAAGATCGCGATCGCGTAGTCGGTCGTGCCGCCGCCCGGCGCCGTTTTGTAGCTCACAACGCCGGGATAGCGCAGGCTCCGCACGTCGACGCCGAAGCGCGCGAAGTAGTACTCGCACAGACGCTCACCCGCCTGCTTGCTGATGCCGTACATCGTGCGCGGATCCATCACCGTAATCTGCGGTGTGTCGACCGGCGTGCTGTGCGGGCCGAACGCAGCGATCGACGAAGGCCAGAACACGCGGCTGATGCGCCCTCCGCGCGCCAGCTCGAGGACGTTCAGCAATCCGCTCGTGTTGAGCGTCCAGGCGCGCAGAGGTGACGCTTCGCCGGTCGCAGAGAGCATTGCGGCAAGCTGGTAGATCTCGTCGATGCCGTGGCGCCCGACGACCTCCGTCAGGCGCGGTGCATCCAGCACGTCCAGCGTTTCGAATTGCACCGGATGAGGCTTTGGCGGCGGCGCCACATCGGCTGCGATCACGTTTTCGACCCCGTCACGATCGGCCAGCGCATTGACAAGCTCGCTGCCGATCTGGCCGTTCGCTCCAATGACCAGAACGCGTCCCATCCTAGGCGCCGGTCGCACCGATACCGAGGTCCTGCGCGGCCGCCGCGAACGCAGCGATCGCACGGTCGAGCTGGTCCTGCGTGTGGCCGGCCGATACCTGCACCCGTACACGTGCCTGCCCCATTGGCACGACGGGAAAGAAGAAGCCACTGACCAGCACGCCTGACGCGTAAAGGCGCTGCGCCAGGCGCTGCGCCAACGCGGCGTCGAACACCATCACCGGAATGATCGGATGTTCGCCGGGCTTGAGCGTGTAGCCCAGGCCGGCGAGCGCCTGGCGGAAGAACGCGGCGTTGCGGAACAGGCGGTCGCGCAGCTCCGTCGACGACGATAGCCGGTCGAGCACATGCAGCGACGTTCCGGCGATGACCGGCGCCAGGCTGTTCGAGAACAGATACGGCCGCGAGCGCTGCCGCAGGCTTTCGACCACGCTCGTGCGTCCGGCGGTAAATCCGCCCATTGCGCCGCCGAGCGCCTTGCCGAGCGTGCCGGTGATGATGTCGACGCGATCCATCACGCCGTGATGCTCGTGTGTACCGCGGCCGGTCTTTCCCATGAAGCCCGTGGCATGGCTGTCGTCCACCATCACCAGCGCACCGTGGCGGGCGGCTAAATCGCAGATACGGTCGAGCCGGGCGATCGTGCCGTCCATCGAGAACACACCATCGGTGGCGATCATCCGGTAGCGCGACGACGCGGTCTCGTCGAGCTTGCGGGCCAGGTCTTCCATGTCGTCATGCCGGTACCGCAACCGTTTCGCCTTGGAGAGCCGAATGCCGTCGATGATCGAGGCGTGGTTCAGTTCGTCCGAAATCACGGCATCGTCGGCGTCAAGCAGCGCCTCGAACAGTCCGCCGTTCGCGTCGAACGCTGCGGCATACAGAATCGCGTCTTCGGTGCCGAGAAATTGCGCAAGCCGTTTCTCGAGATCGCGGTGCACGCTCTGCGTACCGCAGATGAAGCGGACCGACGACATGCCATAACCGAACTTGCGCAACGCTGCGATTCCTGCATCGACGAGATCGTCCTGTCCCGACAGCCCGAGGTAGTTGTTCGAGCACAGGTTGATCCGTGTCACGCCGTCGTCGCACATAACCTCGGTGCCTTGGCGCGAGACGATCACCCGCTCGGACTTGAACAGCCCTTCGCTCCGCGTTGCATCGAGCCGCCGCTCGAGGTCGGCATAGAAATCGGACTCACGCATCAGTCGAGACGTGCGCCGGATTTTTTGACAACCTCCGCCCACTTTGCCTGGGCCTTGGCCATGAAGTCGCCGAACTCTCGCGGCGCCATCAACGCAAGCTCCAGTCCGAGAGCTTGAATGCGCTGACGAACGTCGGGCTGATTAACGATCTTCGTCACGTCGGCATTGATCTTGTTCACGATTTCATCCGGTGTTCCGGCAGGAGCGGCCAAGCCAATCCAGGACGCGACTTCGTACCCCTTGACACCTGCTTCATCGATCGTCGGCACCTGCGGCAGTTGTGGCATTCGCTGCGATGAAGTCACACCCAGCGCGCGCAGTTTGCCGGCGTTGATTTGCGGAATTGCAGCCGACATCACCACGAACATCGACGTTATCTGGCCACCTAAAAGGTCGCTTTGAGCCTGGCTGATCGCTTTATAGGGGACGTGGATGATATCGGCGCCCGTCATCGACTTGAAAATTTCTCCGGCCAGATGCGTTGCACTGCCGCTGCCGGCCGAGCCGTAGTTGATTTGACCCGGCTTCGCCTTCGCTAGCTCGACGAATTCCTTGACGGACTGCGCAGGAACCGATGGATGGACGGAGAGAACTAGCGGCGTAAATGCAACCCGCACGATCGGCTTGACGTCCCGTAGCGTGTCGAATGGCATCTTGCTGTAAAGGCTCGCGTTGATCACGTGATTGGCTGCAATCATGATCAACGAATAGCCGTCGGGCGCCGCCTTGACCACGCTTTGCGTTCCGACGATGCCGTTTGCACCCGGAATGTTCTCTACGACTACCGGCTTGTCCCACTGCTCGCTGAGCTTCTGAGCAATCAGGCGGGTCAACGCATCAGTCGCGCTTCCGGTTGAAAGCGGAACCACGATTCGCACTGGCCGCTCCGGATACGCCTGTGCGTACGCGGTTAGATGAAACACTGCGATAAGAAGTCCGGCGATGACATGACCAATCCGCTTCATTGTTGCTCCCTTGGATGCGATAGTCGCGTTGGCTGAACAACGCTCATTCCCTGACGCGCCATCTCCGTTTCGAAAACTTCATCGGGCAGAACATTGCCGATCGATACGTCGGGTCCGAATTCACTGATCAGGAACTTCTTCAGATCCTGCACGTCTGCGGCGTTGATACCGCTGATCCACGGCCCCGGCAGTTCGAACAGGGTCTTCGCGAGATCAAGCTTGTTTCTGAGCGCGCTGATGAATGCCTTTTTTGGCTGGCCGTTTTCCACCAGCTCGTAGCCTTCGACGATCACCATCTCCGCGCCAGCCGCGAAACAGTCATTGGCTTGCGCCAATAGAAAGTCGACATCGGTGTGGCCGTGCTTGGAGCCGATCTCTCCAAACACACCGAGACCCACGTCGATGGCGAGCTTGATTTGGCGAAACCGTTCCTCACGATCGAGCGTGACGTAGTTGTCCGAGATCTCCACCACATCGATGCCCACCCGCCTCGCTTCCTTGAAAAACGGTTCCAGGGAGGCTGGTCCGTCGAGCGCGTACAGCCGCTCGACGATGCCGCCTCCGATGAAGCAGCGCACACCATGATTCTTGTAGATCGCGAGCTTTCTTTTCAGCTGGCGTTCGTCGTAAACACGCACAGAACCCACTGCGATCTTGGCCAGGTCGACGAAATTGCCGCACATGTCGAGCAGATCATCGAGATGCCGCAGCGGCAACCCCCAATCGATCATCATCGTCTGACCGGAGCTGCGCGGCTTAACCATCGTGCGCGCTGCGGGGATCTTGACCATCGAGAATGCGCGTTGCTCCATCACACGTCGCTCCTTGGTGTCGCGCATCAGTCCAGCGTGGCTCCGGAATCCTTGACGACCTTCGCCCATTTATGGTGCTCACTCGTCATGTAGGCGGCGAATTCCTTCGCCGGGGCCGGGAACGGAGTGAGACCGATACCCACGATGCGGTCGCGCACCTCGGGCGTGTTGACGATCTTGATCACCTCCGCGCTGATCGTGTCGATGATGTCGGCTGGTATCTGCGCCGGTCCGAGCAGGCCGATCCAGGACACGACGTCGAAGCTTGGATAGCCGGCTTCGGCGATGGTCGGCACATCGGGCAACTTGGCCGAGCGTGTGGCGCTCGAGATGGCGAGCGCTTGCAGCTTGCCCGCCTTGATGTGCGGGATGGCGGAGGACTCGACCACGAAGCCGGCCTGCACTTGCCCGCCGATCAGATCGGTCGTGGCCTGTGCCGCGCCCTTGTACGGTACGTGCACGAGGTTTGTGCCCGACATGCCCTTTAGCATCTCCATCCCCAGGTGCCCCGGTGACCCGTTGCCGGGGGAGGAATAATTCACCTTGCCCGGCTGCTGCTTGGCCAAGGCGACCAGCTCGCCGACGGTCTTCACTGGCAAGGACGGATTCACGCACAGTACGAACGCAGCGTTACCAATCCGGGCGATCGCGCGGAAGTCTTTCAGATCGTCGTACGGAAGATTTTTGTAGAGGCTCGCATTGATGACGTGGTTGGCGGCGATCATCAGCAGCGTATTGCCATCGGGCGCGGCCCTGCCCACGCCCGCGGTGGCGATCGTGCCGTTGGCGCCCGGCTGGTTATCGACCACCACCGCCTGGCCCCAGGCCGCACCGAGCTTGTCGGCCACGGTGCGCGCCAGGACATCAGTGGCAGTGCCGGGCGGATATGGAACGACCAGGCGAACCTGCCGTGCTGGATAAGTTTGTGCGTCGGCCGGCGGCGTGCCCAGGCCGAACACGGCGAGGCATCCCAATAGCAACTTCTGCAGGGTCGTGTTCATACTGCGTCTCCTTCGGAATCGATTCCGGTCATCGCATCGATCAGCCACGCCCATAAATATCCGGCGTAACTGCGTTCCACGTAGACGTGGTAGACCGGCGAGCCGTCCACGTGGTGAATTAATGATCGCAACCGCGCGAGCTGCGTTACCGCGCAGGCGCCCGGCGGGAATACGCGCGGATCGAGGTCCAGCGCGCAGCCCTGCGCCAGCAGGTCACGGCTGCGATCGCCTTCCACGGTCACGCCGAACCACAGGTCCGAGACGTCGACGAGCGAGGATTGCGTCGCCGCGACGGCACGCTCGAGTGCCGCCAGCGGCCCCTCTCGATCGGCGCCCGGCTTGATCAGCCAGTTGCCGGGGCCGAGCCACAGCGCAGTGGTCGCACCGGCGGTGACCGCCCGATTGGCCGCGGTCAGATCAAGACCCGTCGCGACGGCCAGCACTGCCGCCGTCGTCTTGTCCTCGGCATCGAACTGCAGCTCGAACGCGGGCTCGAGCGGCCGCTCGGTGATGCGCGCAACCGCGGTGCGCCCGAACACGCGGAGCGCCTGGTCTTCCCGCGTGCCGAGCGGCCGTCTCGCGATCAGGGCTTCAGGCATGAAGACGCGCACTTTCGAGGTCGAAGAATCGCGGAGCGACGATCGTCGCCTCGACGATGCTGCCGCGTTCGACGGCGACGACGCGCTCGCCCAGGCGGGCGCGTCCGTCGGCCACCAGCGCGAGCGCGATTGAGTGCCCGAGCGTCGGGCTCGCGCCGCTCGACGTCACGTGACCGAGCATCGGCACCGGCGGGCGATCGATACGTGCACGATCAGCCCAGGCCACGAGCTGCGCGCCTTCGCGCAGGACGTGGTGAGCGTCGGCCGTCATCAGTCCAACCAGTTGTTTGCGTCCTTCGCGTGCCGTGTCGCTGCACGCGAGGCCGCGCCGGCCAATGAAATCGCCCTTTTTGCGGCTCACGATCCAGTCCATGCCGAGATCGATCGGCGTCACGCTGCCATCCGTATCGTGGCCGACGGCGATGTAGCCCTTCTCGGCGCGCAGCACCTGGATTGCATCGAGACCCACCGGGGCGATGCCGTGCGGTGCGCCGCGTTCGAGCAGCAGTTCCCACAGTGCGCGGCCGAAGCGCGCAGGCACGTTGATCTCGTAGGACAGCTCGCCGGTGAAGCTGACACGGAACACACGCGCGGGCACGCCCGCGAAGCGACCGCATCGCACCGTCAGGTGCGGGAACGCCGGCCCTGAGAAGTCGATGTCGGACTCGCACGATCCGAGCACGTCGCGTGCAAGCGGTCCGGCGACGGCAATCGTCGCCCACTGCGCGGTCACCGGCGTCACGAACACGGCGAGGTCGCGCCACTCGCACTGCAGCCATTCAAGAAGCCAATGCTCGACCTCCCGCGCTCCGCCTGAAGTCGTCGACATCAGATAGTGGTGCTCGGCGAGGCGCGCACATACGCCGTCGTCGAACACCATGCCGTTTTCGCGCAGCATCACGCCATAGCGACACTGCCCGATCGCGAGACTGTCCCAGCCGTTGGTGTAGACGCGATTCAGCAACGTCAGCACATCACGGCCGGCAAGCTCGATCTTGCCGAGCGTGGAGGCGTCGAGCATGCCGGCACGCTCCCGGACGGCGCGGCACTCGCGCGCGATCGCCGCGTCGGTGCGTTCGCCGGAGCGAACGTAATGACTCGGCCGGCGCCAAAGTCCCACGGGCTCCATGACCGCGCCGGCTTTCTCGTGCCAGTCGCCGATCGGCGTCTCGCGTACCGGCTCGAGCAGCGGCCCGATCTCGCGTCCGGCGAGCGTGCCGATCGTCACAGGAACGAACGGCGGCCGGAATGTCGTGGTGCCGACTTCGGGCACGCTGCGCGCCGTGGCCTGACCCAGCACGGCAAGCGCCGCGATGTTGCCGATCTTGCCCTGGTCGACGCCCATGCCGGTGGCGGTGTAGCGCTTCGCGTGTTCCGCGGCGCCGAAACCTTCCTGCGCCGCAAGACGAAGGTCGGCGGCCACGACGTCGCTCTGCAGATCGACGAAGGCCTTGTGCCGGCCATCCAGCGGGACCTCCGCGAAGGCGACAACTTCGAGTGAAGTGCGCGCGGGTCGAGCGGTGTCAGTGCTGGCGAAGCCTGCCGCAACGGCCGCGGCGACCCCTGCGGCCATACCATCGGCGATGCAATCGTCGGCCGCGAACACGCCGTTCGCAGCACCGGCTGCGGTGACCGCCTGCGCCGGCTCGGCGGGCAGGAAGCAGCGCTGCACCGGGTCGAAGCCGAGCCGGCTTCCGGATTGCGAGTAAAGATGAACGGCCGGATCCCAGCCGCCCGAGATGAGCAGCGAGTCGCAGTCGATCGCGGCAGCGGCAGCATCGTGCAGGCGGCCCTTGCGCAAACGGCCGATGCGCACGCCGGTCACGCAGCGCCTGCCCCGGGCCGCGGTGATGACGGCGTGATTCTCGACGGCGACGCCTCGCGCACGCGCCGCCGAGCTGGCCGCGCTCTCCGCCCGCACATCGACGATCGCCGCCACATCGGTGCCGCTTTCATGAAGCGCGCGTGCCGCGGCGTACGCCGAATCGTTGTTCGTGAACAAGACCGCGCGCGCCCCCGGCCGCACCGCGAACTGGCCGAGGTAGCGTTGCGCCGCCGATGCCAGCATCACTCCGGGCAAGTCGTTGCCGGGAAAGACCAGCAGGCGCTCGAAGGCACCGGCCGCCACGACGACCTGCTGGGCGCGAACCTTCCACAGCCGCTCGCGCGGCTGCGCAACAGGGGGCGTGGCCAGATGGTCGGTGACGCGCTCGACGAGCGTCACCAGATTGTGGTCGTAATAGCCGACCGCCGTCGTGCGCGTCAGGATCTTGACGTTGGGCAGCGTACGCAGCACCGTGGTCGCCGCAGCAAGCCAGGCTTCGGCCGCTTCGCCGCGCACGCGACCGCCGCGCCAACCGAGCTGGCCGCCAAGCATTGCATCGCGCTCGCACAGCACGACACGCGCGCCGGCGCGGCCCGCCGCGTGCGCGGCCGCGATTCCCGCCGAACCGCCACCGATCACCAGCACCTCGACTGACGCGTTGCGCTTGTCGTACCGATCGGGATCGGGCGTGCCGGGCGTGCGGCCGAGCCCGGCCGCACGCCGGATGAAAGCTTCGTAGCGCATCCACGCGGAGCCGGGCCACATGAACGTCTTGTAGTAAAAGCCTGCGGGCAACAACCCCGAGAGAAAATCGCTCACGCGGCCGAGGTCGAAGTCGACGCTGGGCCAGCAGTTGAGGCTCTCCACGCGCATGCCGTTGCGCAGCTCGACGACCGTTGCGGCCTGGTTGGGGATGACTCGTGCGCCTTCGCCGATACGCATCAGTGCGTTCGGCTCCTCCGGGCCGGCGGCGTAGATGCCCCGCGGACGGTGGTACTTGAAGCTGCGCGCCACGATGCGCACGCCGTTGGCGAGCAGCGCCGAGGCCACTGTGTCGCCTGCGTAGCCTTCCAAGGCTCGTCCATCGAACGTGAAACGCAGCGGCGTGTCGCGATCGACCGCGCCGCCGTGCGCGAGGCGGAACGGCTGCGTCATTGCCCCGCCTCCGGCCGCACACCCATTGGATAGGCGCGCGAGATTTCGTGAGTCACGGTGTCGCGCATGACATTGAACCAGCGGCGGCAGCCCATCGCGTGAAACCAGCGCTCGGCCTGGCCGCCCTTCGTGTTGCGGCGAAAGTAAAGGTAGTCGCCCCACTCGGCATCGGTGACGGTTGTTGCCGGCCGTTCGATATGCGCCTCACCGCCGGCGATGAATTCCGCATCGTTGCGCATGCCGCACCACGGACAGGGAATCAGCAGCATCGTGGGCGTGCCATTCGCGGGCTCAGTGCGCGACACCGGCGGCGGCCGCTTCGTCGACCAGCCGGCCGCTGGCGAAGCGCTCGAGACCGAAGTTGCGCATCAGCGGGTGCGGCTCGCCGTGCGCCAGCGCATGCGCGAACACGAAGCCCGAGCCGGGCGTTGCCTTGAAGCCGCCCGTGCCCCAACCGGCGTTGACCCAGAGATCGCTTACCGGCGTCGGGCCGATGATGGGACTCGCATCGGGAGTGCAATCCACGTTACCGGCCCACTGGCGCATCATCCGCAGCCGGCTGAAGATCGGGAACAGCTCGACCAGGCCGCGCAACTGGTCCTCGATGATGTGCAGGCTCCCGCGCTGCGCGTACGACACATACTGATCCCGCGCCGCGCCGATCACGAGCTCGCCCTTATCGGATTGCGACAGGTACACGTGCACCAGCCCCGCCATGACGACGGTATGGAGGATCGGCTTCACCGGTTCCGAGACCAGCGCCTGCAGCGGAAAACTCTGAATCGGCAGGCGGACGCCCGCCATGCCCATCACCACGCTCGAATGCCCGGCAGCGGCCACTCCAACGCGAGCCGCCGTGCAGGGCCCGCGCGTGGTTTCGACGCCAACCACGCGCCCGCCTTCGATGCGGAATCCGGTGACCGCACAGTGCTCGACGATGTCCACGCCCAATGCGCTCGCGGCGCGTGCGTAGCCCCAGGCGATGGCATCGTGGCGCGCGGTGCCGCCACGGGGTTGCACGAGTGCGCCCAGCACCGGATAGCGGCCGGATTCGCTCATCGACAGGATCGGTACCCAGCGCCGGACTTCCGACGGCGTCAGCAATTCGCAATCGATGCCGTTCAGGCGCAAGGCGCCGCAGCGGCGCTCCATCTCGACCAGCTCGTGCCGCGTAAAGGCGAGATTCAAGACGCCGCGCTGGCTGAACATCGTGTTGTAGTTGAGCTCCTGCGAGAGGCACTCCCACAGCTTCAGCGAATGCTCGTACAGCGCTGCGCTGTCGTCCCACAAGTAATTGGAGCGCACGACGGTCGTGTTGCGGCCGGTATTGCCAAGACCGATCGGGCCGCGCTCCAGCACCGCGACGTTGCGCAGCCCGTGGTTCTTCGCGAGGTAATAGGCGGTGGCCAGCCCATGCCCGCCGCCACCGACGATGATCACGTCGTAGGTACGTTTGAGCTCGGCGGCGCGCCAGGCGCGCGGCCAGTGCGCGTGTCCGGTCCATGCGTTGCGGGCGAGCGCCAGCAGCGAGTAGCGCATCAGGTTTCATGCATCGACATGCAAGGCATCCTCCCTCGAGCGCCGATCGGTTCATTCCATGCGAAACATCTTGGGCCCCTTGACCGGGACCTCCATGCCGTCTTCGCCCCACACGATGTGCCCGTGATAGGTCTTGCCGATCTCGCGCACGATGTGCTCGCGCAGTCCGGGCTGGTCGATCTGTTCGAGGAAATGCGTTAGCACCAGCGTCTTGACTTTCGCCTCGCTAGCCACTCTGGCGACATCCTCGTGATTGCCGCAGACCGCGCGATAGATCGCGGTGGGCTCGGTGCCGCTGAAATAGTGGTTCATGTGAATCAACACGTCGCAGTCCCTGGCGAGCTCGATCAGCCCGGGCGGCACGCCGCCGCTGTCGCCCGAGTAGCAAATCGATCCCTCGGGACTGTCGATCCGATAGGCATAGCACTCGAGGTACGGCTGGACATGCGAAGCAGGCGCGACGCTCAGCGTCCAGCCGTCGCCCTCGACCTTGTCGCGTGGCCCGAGCTCCCTGACCGCGGGCTGTGGCCACTGTCGTGGCGGCACGCCGCCGCGAGCCACGAAGATGTCGATCGAGCCTTGATGCTTGATGCGGGCATTGAGGTCGGGAGCAAACGCGCCGTCCTCGCCGAACAGCTGTTCGGTCATGCGCCGGATCGGGGGCGGCCCGAACACCTTGAGCTCGGGGATGCGTCCGGCGCCCTGGTCCCAGCGCGTGAGGAACAGGCGCACGTAATCCGAGCAGTGGTCGTAATGCAGATGACTGAAGAAGATGTGCGTCACGTCGACCGCGCGCTTGCCGACCTGCAGCAACCGCTCGTGCGATCCCGGGCCGTGATCGATGACGATCAGGTCACGGCCTATTTCGATCAAATAGCTCGAGCTCGCGCGCTTGAGCGACGGCGTTGGAGTCCCGGTGCCAAGCAATGTCAGTTTCAAGGGCCGCTCCGAGGCATAATGTCAGGCGATTGTTCTTTATATCGCACGCGCGTTCGTTATATTGACTCAGATGCGCGCTGTCAAGGACCAGCTCATGCGACCGGGAAAAAAGGAAAGCGCGACAGAACCGTCGGCAACCCCGCCGCATGTGGGGCACATCCTGCAGAACCTGCGCCTGTCGAGGAATCTCACGCTCGACGAACTCGCCCGCAGCTCGGACGTCTCGAAATCGGTCTTGTCTCAGATCGAGCGCGACCGCACCAACCCAACGGTGGGCACGCTATGGCGCCTCGCCAAAGCACTCGGGGTGGAGATCGAGGACCTGTTGCGCACCAACAAGCCGAGCGCAGGCATCAGCATTCTCGACGACCACAACACCCCGATCCTGCTGAGTTCGGACCGTCGCTGCACGATCCGCATTTTGGGGCCGATGGAGCTCGCCGGCAGGGTCGAGTGGTACGAGATGCGCTTCGAGCCCGGCGGCGCGCTCGTCTCCGATGCACACGAGCCGGGGACGGTCGAGCATCTCACTGTTCTCGAGGGTCAGCTCGAAGTCGAGAGCGGCCGCCATCACGAACGGGCCGTGCTCGAAGTCGGGCAGACGGCGCGCTATCGAGCTGACCAGGCACACGCAATCCGTAATCCGTTCGAACACCGTGCCTGCGCAATCGTGATCGTGACCTCGGCGATGATCGCGCCCGAGAAAGGTCGCAAGGCGAAGCGTTCCGCCGGACGCAACGGGCACAGGAACCAGTGAGCCGGCGCGTTTTTACTTTCGCCGGAGGTTGGTCACTGCGCCTCGCTCGCCTCGATAACTCCTTCGGCCAGGAAGTGGTCGAGAAACGCGCGAGAGCTACGCTGTCGTTCCGCAGGCGCGGAAGTAGTCAACGACGCGATCGGGTCTTGAGATATTCCGCCGTAAGCCGCAGAACCTCGAAGGGGGGAATAAATTCTGCGCGCACGATGCCATCGGGACCGATCAGCATTAAGGTACCGCGGTAACCGGCACCGCCGGCGTTGACCGGGCCGGGTCCCGGCGGCAAACGATCCGCAACGCCCAGGTCGTCCCCCAATCGTTGCAGGGTTGGCCAGGAGCCGGATGCGCCGATGAAACGTTCGTCGAAAGGCGCCAGATACTGCCGCAACTGCGCGGGTGTATCACGCTCCGGATCGAAGGAAAGGAACAGCACCTGGGTGGTCTTCAGCGCTTCCGTCCCAGCGATGCGTCGGCACATGCTGGAGAGCGCGGCAAGCGTTGCCGTACACGGCTCGCCGCACCGGGTATCGCCGAACAATACGAAAGTCCAGCGTCCCTGCAGTTGTTCTTGCGTGAATGTCCTGCCGCGCAGATCGGTGAGGGTGAAGGCGGCGATTGGCCACCCCGCAACGACGCGAGTGACGGACAGCGATTCGTGATTCGCAAGTCCCTGCAGGGTTGACCCGAGGCAAATGACGCCAACGACAGTCGCGAGACAACGCCTCATGTTGAAGTGCGGCAAAGGTTGGAAACGGTCTCGGTTGCGCTCCGCGGCGGCACGTCGGCGCTGGCTTCACGATTGGCGCGCAGCGACCGGAACACTACGAGCAGGCTCGAACCGGCCATGAGGCCGGCTGCGATCACCGGTTGCAGGAAGCCCGCGGCCGCCAATGCCAGGGCGATGACGTTGTAGCCCAGCGCCCAAACGAGATTCGCGCGAATCGATTTGCGCACTCGCGTGGCGAGCTCGAGGCGAGCAACATCACTCGAATGGCCCGAATACTGAGCGCGACACCGCAAGGAGCTACGACATGAGGCCCATAACGGACTCGCAAGTGCTCGCCCCGTCGCATTCGATCGCTCAACACAACCTCGATCGACCCCCTCTTGTGTTGAGCGGCCTCGCATCAGTCGCTTCGGCTGGTTCATCGTTCAGAAATTCAACAGCCTGCTAGGCCGGGCCGGTCGCGGATTTGCGTTTCGACCGTGGCGGCGTTCACTTGGTGTAGACGCCGTCCTCGTGATGGTCGGCGTATTCACCGGTGAAGGCGCGCTCGGTGCCGTGCTTACGCGTGACCTCGAATTGCAGCGGTGTGAGCTCGGCTTTCATTTCCTGGTCGGTCTTGGTGATTTTGGTGCGGTTCATGGCGGCGCGGCGCTCCGCATCGATGCTGTGCTCGGCTTGCAGGCGGGTGCGGTAGCGCGCGGCCCAGGCATCGAAACGCGCGGCGCTAGTCCCAGCGGTCGTCCTTGACGAAAATGTTACCGTTCTCGACT
>CAZKNV010000003.1:0-37236 GCA_964554145.1 uncultured Burkholderiaceae bacterium | reverse complement strand
CGATTGCCGACATCGCCGTCGGCACCAACGCGCTGCAGATCAAGACCGGCTCGCTAAGCCGCTCGGATCGCATCGCGAAGTACAACCAGCTGTTGCGCATCGAAGAAGACCTGGGCGACATCGCCAGCTATCCGGGCCGCGATGCGTTTTACAGCCTGCGCTGACGACAAACATGCGGCTTCTAGCCTTAACGCTTGCCGCGCTGTTGATTGCGATCCAGTGGCCGCTATGGTTCGGCAAAGGTGGTTGGTTGCGAGTGTGGGATTTCGATCGCCAGCTGGCGGCACAACGCAGCGTCAATGGCGCGCTGACGGCGCGCAACGCGGAGCTGGCGGCGGAGGTGGCGAGCTTGCGCGAAGGCACTGAGGCGATTGAAGAACGTGCGCGGCACGAGTTGAACATGGTGCGCGACGGCGAGTTGTTTTTTCAGATCGTGACTCCGCGGCCCGACAACGCTGCGAAGGCACCGAGCCGGTAGCCCGGACATGAACCTGCATCGATTGCTCAAGGACCGCGAAGCGCGCGGTGCACCGCTGCGCATCGGGCTGATCGGCGCCGGCAAATTCGGCTCGATGTATCTATCGCAGGTCAGGCATACGCCCGGTATGCGAGTCATAGCGATTGCCGATCTCGATCCCGCGCGTGCACGTCAGTCGCTGCAGAAAGTCGGCTGGCCTGACGGCGCGATTCAATCGTTGAATTTTTTCTCGGACTCACGCGAGCTGATCAGCCAGCCTGACATCGATATCATCATCGATTCCACCGGCTCGCCGACCGCGGGCATCGCGCACGTTCTCGCGTGCTGCGAACACCGCAAGCATGTCGTGATGGTCAACGTCGAAGCCGATGCGCTGGCCGGGCCGCTATTGGCGCAACGCGCGCGCGAAGCCGGCATCGTGTATTCGCTGGCCTACGGCGACCAGCCGGCGTTGATCTGCGAGCTGGTCGACTGGGCGCGTGCGTGCGGATTCGAAGTGATTGCCGCCGGCAAGGGCACGAAGTATCTGCCCGCGTATCACTCTTCGACGCCGGAAACCGTGTGGGGCCACTATGGACTCACCGCAGAAGATGCGCGCATCGGCGGGCTGAACGCGCAGATGTTCAACTCGTTTCTGGATGGCACCAAGAGCGCGATCGAAATGTGCGCAGTGTCGAACGCGACCGGACTGATTGCGCCCGACGGACTGTCATTTCCGCCGTGCAGTGTGGATGAGCTGCCGCAAATACTGCGGCCGCACACTGAAGGAGGTGTGCTGCAACATCGCGGACAAGTCGAAGTGATCTCGAGTTTGCAGCGTGACGGATCGCCGGTGCAGCGTGATCTGCGGTGGGGCGTGTACGTCGTGTTCGCCGGCGGCAGCGAATACGTCGAGCGATGCTTCAAGGAGTACGGCCTGGTGACCGATCGCAGCGGGCAGTACTCGGCGCTGTACAAACCGTTTCACCTGATCGGCCTCGAGCTCGGCATCAGCGTGGCGAGCGTGGGCTTGCGCAACGAGCCGACCGGCGCACCGATCGGCTTCAACGCCGATGTGGTGGTGACTGCGAAACGCGATCTGGCCGCAGGCGAAATGCTGGACGGCGAGGGCGGCTACACCGTCTACGGCAAGGTGATGCCGGCAGAGGAATCGCTGCGGATCGGCGGCCTGCCGCTGGGACTTGCGCACAAGGTGAGGCTTATCAACGCCGTGACAGCCGGCCAGCAAGTGCGTTGGGAGGATGTGGAGATCGATGAAGACGAACCTGCGGTCGCGTTCCGCCGTTCGATGGAGCGGGCGACGGCGAGTTTCGAGATCCAAGCGATCGGAAACGATGCGGTCACCCCCGCATAGGCGGCGTGTCTGACGACAGCAAACTCAGCTGCCGATGTGCTTCTTCAAGAAGTGCTCCCTTTCAACTCATTCACTCGCCTGGACCCGCTTGACGAGTTCCGGGCGGCGAATCTTGCCGGTCGGCGTCATCGGGAGGCTTTCCATGATTTCCAGTTGTTCGGGCAGCTTGTAGTCGGCCACGCGTCCCCGCAGGAACTCGACGACTTCATCGAGCGTCAGCGTGGTCCCGGGCTTCAGGACTACGCACATGCAGTTCTTTTCGCCGAGCCGCGCATCCGGGGCGCCGATGATCGCGACCTGCAGTATCGCCGGGTGCTCGTACAGCAGCTCCTCGATCTCGCGCGGAAAATATTTCTTGCCGCCGCGGTTAATGATTTCCTTCTTGCGGCCGGCGATGCGCACGTTGCCTTCGGCGTCAACGAACTGCCCTAGGTCGCCGGTTCTGAACCAGCCGTCGGACGTGAAACTGTCGCGGTTGGCCGCATCGTTGTCCAGGTAGCCGAAGTGCACCGACGGGCCGATCGCGGCAATCTCCCCGACCTCGCCATACGGCACATCGTTGCCGTCGTCGTCGATGATGCGAAGCCCCATCTGGCTGACGCAGCGCCCCACGGTCCCATTGACCTTCATCGGATCGTCATTGAGCCGTGTGAACGCGTGAAAACCCGTTTCCAGCATTCCGTACAGTTCGATCAGCCGGGCGTTCGGCAACACCGCCTGGAACGCCTTGATCGTTTCCACCGCCGCCGACGCCCCGCCCGTGATGACCACCCTGAGCGAGCTCAAGTCACGCTTCTTCAAGTCCGGAGAGTTCAGCATCGCGACGATCGAGGCCGGCGCGGTCGGGATGTACGTCACCTTCTCGCGTTCGATGACCTCCAAGGCGGCTTCCGCGGAGAACCGTTCCATCAGCACCGTCTTCGCCCCGGCGATCACCGACTGCACCAGCGTGATGTAGCCCCAGTTGAGACCGACCGGCAGGTAGTCGAGCAGCACGTCGCGCTCGGTCACCTTTAGTTCGCTGTTGATCAGCTCCGAGGTGCACCGCGTCGTGTTCGTGCAATGCAGAACACCCTTCGGGTTCCCGGTTGTGCCGGAGGTGAAGCACATGCGCATGATCTCGAACGGATCCATCCGCACCCGATCGCGATCCGCGATCTCCGGCGTTTCGTCCACGACGCGGGCGAAGCTGCGGACCTGGGGATCGTCGACGTCGTCGACGCAGATGACCATCGCCAGGTCGGGCAGACGGGGGCGGATGTCGCGGATCATCGCTAGGTAGTCGAACCCCTTGAACTGGCTCGCGCAGACGTATATCCGCGAATGCGAGAACTTCAGGATGTATTCGACTTCCGTCGAGCGGAAGTCCGCGCTGATCTTGTTGGCGACCGCGCCGATCAGTTCGAGCGAGAAGAACACCACCGGAAACTCGATCCGGTTCGGCAACTGCAGCGTGACGACATCGCCGCGCTTGACGCCCTGCCGGCGCAGGAATTCGGCAAACCGCTTCACTTCCGCCCATAGCTGCCCGTAGCCGATGCGGCGCCGGCCGTCGACGAACGCTTCGCGTTCCTGATGTTCGCGCGCGTGGTGCTCGAGAACCTCGAAAAAAGTTCGATCGGTCCACCAGCCCTTCGCGGTGTACTCGTCGATCGTCGCCTGGCCTGGAGGTCGAGGAGCAATGATCATGTCGTTCCCCTAGCGCACGGCACGGAGCAGACCGCCGTCGACCTGGATCGCCGCGCCGGTGATGTACGAGCCCTTCGGTGACACCAGAAGTGCCGCCAAGTGGGCGATGTCGTCAACGGTGCCGATGCGCTTCAACGGTATCTCTTCGCGCAGGCGCGCCTGCACGACCTCGGCGGGCTCCTCGCCGGCCGCGAACACCTTGCGCAGACGCGTCGTGTCGATATAGCCCGGGCAGATCGTGTTGACGTTGATGCCGTGCTGCGCGACTTCCAGCGACAGCGTTTTCGCGTACCCGATCACCCCGGACCAGGTCGCCACCGACAGCGAGAATCCGGGGATCGGCTGAATCGCCGAGATCGCCGTGATGTTGAGGATGCTGCCGCCGCCGCGCGCCTTCATCGACGGCACCGCTTCGCGCACCATCCGGACGACGTACATCAGGTTCTGTTCGACCGCCTTGTGCCAGGCGTCATCGTCGAACGACATCACATCGCCGATCGGCGGCGCGCCGTCGTTGTTGATCAGGATGTCCACCCCGCCGAACTCGGCCGTGACCCGCTCGACGATGCGCCGGCAGTCGTCCGACTTGCGGGCGTCGGCGGCGATCGGCAAAACGGGCACTCCGGTGTCCTTGCGGATGCGTTCGGCCGCCGCAGTAAGGTCCGGCTCGCGGCGCGCCATGATCGCCAGCGAAGCACCCTCCTGCGCGAGGATGCGCGCGATGCCGAAGCCGATGCCCTTACTGGCGCCGCCGACGATCGCCACCTTGCCCCTCAGTTCGAGATTCACTTGCGCCCCACCTGTTCGAGAAATCGTTCTGCGTTGCGATTAAACACGTTGTCCAGAGTTTCCTGGTCGTAGCCTTCGGTCCGCCAGTCGCGGACCAGCCGTTCGTAGGTGAAGAGCGGATAGTCGGCACCGAACATCACCCGGTCACGCAGCCGCCGCGGGATGTCGTGCTTCAGGTCGGCAGTGAAGTACTTCGGCGACCAGCCGTGCAGCTCGTACCAGACGTTGCGCTTGTGCATCAGCACTGCGATCGTCTCAGTCTGCCAGGGCCAGCCCGGGCGCGCAGCGACGATCGTCAATTTCGGAAATTTCGCGGCGACAAAATCGAGGTGCCGCGGATGACAGTCGTCCAGGATGATCCCGGCGCCGCCGTGCAGGCCGGCGCCGAGGCCGGTCGTGCCGACGAAGATCAGTACCGGACGAACCGCCTCGATGCAAAGCTCATAGAAAGGAAACCATTTGGGATCGCTCGGCGGCCCGCTGCCTGAACCGGAAACGGCGAACCCCAGAAAGCCCGGCGCCATGTCGATGCAGCGCCGCAGCTCGCGCACACCGGCGTCGCCGGTCGCCGGTTCGATGTGGATCCAGTGACCGAGAATATCCGTTGGATGCGTGCGCTGCGTCTCGAACCCGTAGTCGTGAACGGCTGCGGCCTCTTCGAGTGGAATGAATTTCGTGAAGCCGAAGTCCAGGATCGCCTGCACGTTGCTCGACCGGAAGTAGGCCGCCATCTCATCTTCCGTGTGATAGGTCGGCTCCGAATTCCATGTCTTCTTCTGCTGGGCGAGCTCTTCAACGGTCCTCAACGTGTAGCCGCGCCTGGTCCCCCAATGGGAATGGATGTCGATGATCTTCATGGCTCAGTGACCCGCTCCAAGATAGGTTCGTTCGATGCGTTCGTCGCGCAGAAGCTCGGGCCCCGATCCGTGGAAGGCCACCTTGCCGTTTTCCAGCACGTAGCAGTGATCGGCGAGCCGCAGAACTTTGCGGGCGTTCTGCTCGGCGATCAGGATCGACGCGCCGGCCGCGTGAATCTTCCGCACCGTATCGAGAATGGTTTCGAACACCTTCGGCGCCAGACCGAGCGACGGCTCGTCGAGCAGCAGCAGCTTGGGGCTCGACATCCACGCACGGCCCAGCGCGAGCATCTGCTGCTCGCCGCCGGAAAGAAACGCCGCCGTTTGTCCCGCCCGCTCCTTCAGAATCGGGAAGAGATCGAACACCTTCGCGAGGCGTTCGTTGAACGTCGCGCGGTCGCCGACCAGATACGCGCCGAGCTCCAGGTTCTCGCGCACGCTCATATCGCCGAAAAGCATCCGCCCCTGCGGCATGTGGATGACCTTTCGCCGCACGATCGTGTCGGTCGACGAGCGCGCGAGATCGTTGCCATCGAAGTCAACGCGCCCGGCGCGAACCGGGTTGAGCCCCGAAATCGCGCGCAATAGCGCCGTCTTGCCGGCACCATTGGCGCCGAGCACGCCGACGATCGCGCCGGTCGGCACGTCGAGTGAGACGTCGTGCAGCACGTCGATCGCCGTGTAGCCGGAGCGCAGGTTTTCAACGCGCAGCATCGGCCGTTTCCTCGCCCAGGTACGCATCGATCACCGTCGGATTGCGCTGGATTTCCTCTGGCGTGCCCTCGGCGACGACGGCGCCATGCTGCATCACCGTGATGCGGTCCGCGAGCGCCATCATCACCCGCATGTTGTGTTCGACGACCAGAAGCGTGATGCCGCGCTGCTCGGCAAGCTCGCGCGCTGTGGCGATCGTGGTGTCGGCCTCCGATTCGCTCATTCCGGAAGTGGGTTCGTCCATCAACAACAGAGTGGGACGGGCGGCGAGCGAGCGGGCGAGATCCATCCGTTTCAACACGCCGAACGGCAGATCCGACGCGCGTGCGTCGCGGTACGGCAGCAGTCCGAACGCGTCGAGCGTTGTCATCGCGAACGCGCTCGAATCGCGCTCGCTGCTCCATGCACCGCGCGTGTTCAGCGCCGCGCTCAAGAACGACACGCGGCCATGGCGGCCGATGCCGACCATCACGTTATCGAGCACCGTCATTTCGTTGAATGGCTCGACATGCTGGAACGTCCGGCCTACGCCGCGCCGGCCGATGTCATGCGATGCCTGCCCCGAAATCTGCTTACCGTCGAGTAGCACCCGACCTTCCGCGAGCGCCACGGCGCCGGTGATGGCATTGATGACTGACGTCTTGCCGGCGCCATTCGGCCCGATCAAGCCGCGGATCTCGCCGGGCGCGACCGCGATCGAGACCTCGCACACCGCAACCACGCCGCCGAAGCGGACCGATATGCAGTCGAGCTCGAGCCGGCAGGTCATTTCGCATCAACCCGGGCGATCGCCCGGCGCAACGACCAGCGAGCCTTGTCCCACACAGTCACCAGTCCGTGCGGCATGAACAGCAGGAACGCGAGCAGAATCAGCGTGTAGATGAGGTCGCTGTATTCGCGCACCGGCCGCAAGACCTCCGGCAGCCCGGAGAGCACGGCCGCGCCGATCACGGAGCCGGCCACCGATCCCATGCCGCCCACGACGATGTAGGTGATCTGCCGCAGCGAAGCGGACACGCCGAACTCGATCGGGTCGATGAAGCCGACCACCATCGCCATCAAGCCGCCGGCGACCCCCGCATACGCGGCGGACAAGGCGAACGCCCCGAGCTTGACGCGCGCGACTGCCACGCCGAGCGCCTGCGCCGCATGCGGACTCAGCCGCACTGCGTTCATGTCCCGTCCGTACGACGACGCCAGGATGTTGGTCGCGGTCCATACGGCGGACACGCAGCTGGCGGACACCACGAGAAATACCCCGTACTCTGAAATAGGGTGTCCCTCGAAGAACGACGGCTTCGGCACGCTCATTCCGCGCACGCCACCGGTGATGTGCGCGAACTCCTCGATCAAAATTTGCACGATCTGCAGAAAGCCCAGCGTGGCCAGCGCCAGATAGATGCCTTTCAGGCGGCTCGCCGGGAGGCCCAGACACGCGCCCACCAGCGCGGCGGTCGCCGCGGCGGTCGGCACGGCAATCCAGAACGGCACGCCGTATCGCGCCGTCAGCACGGCCGAGACGTAGGCACCGATCGCCATGAAGGATGAATGGCAGAGCGAGATCTGGCCCGAGTTGCCCGTTAAAAGATTTAGGCCCACCGCCGCCACCACGCTGATCATCGCGAGGTTCAACAGGTACGTCGTATAGCTGCCGAAGTACAGACCAGCCAGCACAAGTAGCCCGAAGGCCACGAGGGCAAGGATCGTCTGCCGGCTAACCATTCGACTCAGACGCGCTTCGCCTCGGCGACGCCGAACAGCCCATACGGACGGAACACCAGCAACAACATCAGGATGATGAACGGCACCAGGTTCTTGAACGTGCTGCCGACGATGACACCGGAGAATGTCTCGATCAGTCCGACCGCTAGTCCGCCGATGATCGCCCCCAGGACGCTGGTGAAGCCGCCGATCACCGCGGCGACAAGCCCGCGCAGAATCAGCGTGCCGATTTCCGGGTTGATTCCAATCACCGGTGCCACCAGCAGCCCGGCGAGTGCACCGATGCCAGTGCTGATGGCCCACGCCCAGCGCCACACGGCTTCGACGCGGATGCCCATCAGGCGCGCAGCCTCGGCGTTGATCGAAACGGCGCGCATCGCCTTGCCAAGCCGCGCGTATTTGAAGAAGGCGATGACCGCGAACGTGACCAACATCGTGCACGCGAAGATCCATAGCGACGTCGGGTTGAAGCGCAGGCCGGCCACCAGCAACGGGTCCATGCCGAATGGGCCGTCGATGGCGGCCGGGCTATCGCCGAAGCGCAAGGAAATTGCGGCTTTGATTAGCAGCCCGATCGCGAAAGTGGCGATGACCACCGTGAACTCTGGCGCCTTGATGATCGGGCGAATAAACGCCCGTTCGATGACGATGCCGCCCACCGCACCAAGCAGCAGCACCAGCATGAAGACCACCGCGAAGGGTAGCGCAAGCGTGCTCAGCACCAGCGCGATGTAGGCGCCGGCCGTCACTATTTCGCCCTGGCCGAAATTTAGGACGCCCGAGGCCTTGAACGGAATGACGATCGCCAAGGCAACGAGAGCGTAGATGCTGCCGACGCTGATCCCGGCGATCGCCAACTGGAAGGCGAGCGTGGTCGTCATCGGCCTAGACGCCGCATGCCCGTGTTGCCCAGCAGACTCTGCCTACTTATAGCGGCTCAGAATGTCGCTTTCACGCTTGCTCTGCCATGGCACCGGCTCCCACGATCCGCCCTTCACCGTCATCGGCACCAGCGTGAGGTTGCCGACGTGGTGCTTGGTCGAGAACGTGCGCGGCGTGGCCACAGGCCCGATGCGATACCCCTGAATGCCTTCGAGCCCGCGAATTACGCTCTCCGTGGTTAGATCGCGACCCGCTCGTCTCATCCCTTCGGCGAGCACGTGCATGTCGCCGTAGGCCAGCAGGTCGAAATTATTCGGGCGACCGGCCGGCGCACTCGGATACTCCTGGCGCCAGCTGGCTTCCCATTTCTTCATCTCGGCCGCGCTGGATCCCGGCAGATACGGAATCAGCGAAAAGCCGGTTACGCCTTCGGCATTCGTGCGAGCGGCCGTGACCAGGCTCGGATCCACCATGTTGCTGCCGACGAAGAAGAGCTGCTTGAGCCCGAGTTCCCGCGCCTGCCGCATTGCGATCGCCGCTTCGGCCGGATTGCCAAAGAACGCGATGATGTCCGGGTTCGCCCTCTGGACTTCGATCAGCTGTGACGTGAAATCCTTGTCGTTGATGTTGAACTCGACCCGCGCGACCGGCGCGAGATCGAACCAGCTCTTGAGCTTGGCGATGGTGGCGTCGCCTTCGTTGCGCGGATACTCCTCACGCCCATGCATGATGGCGATGCGCTTGTTCTTGGCGTTGGCGGCCAGGTACTCAGCGTACAGCTCGCCGTAACGGGCCGTCTCCGTCGTGCCGCCGCGGAACAGGTTGCGGGCGAACGGCCACGTTACCGGTGGCGCAGAGGCGATCGACACATACATCACGATGCCTTTTTCCTTCACGTAGTCGACCGATCCGACCGTCGCGTTGCTGCCGCCCACCGACATGATGGCGAACACTCTGTCCTGCTCGACCAGCTTCTTCACCGCCGCCAGCGCCCGCGTCGGAGAATGCGCGTCGTCCTCGAATACCGAAACGATCTTGCGACCGCGAATGCCGCCCGCGGCGTTGATTTCCTTAATGGCGAGATTCATCCCGTCCCGGCCGGCGAGGCCGATATACGCCGCCGGGCCGGTGATCGGTCCGAAAGCGCCGATCGTTATGGTGTCGGCCGTGACGCCTTGCTGTTGAGCCACCGCCGCCGACGGAACGATGGCGAACAGTGCACCTGCCCAGAATATCGACAGAATCCGTTTCATTTCTGCTCTCCTCGGGCAACGCCCATCATTGCGCTCTTCAGCCATACTGACTGAGCGCTCAGCGTACAAACCCGGCATCAACGGGTCAAGTTGCAGCGCGCAAAGACACGCCTCCTCAAGACAGGCAGAATCGCATCGGCGTTCCCCAAGTAAGCGCCCGAACGTGGCACTGACCGAGCGCTCAGTTTGAAGGGAATCATCTTGACCGAGTTTGCTAGAAGCGCGGAACGGTTGCCGGTACGAACACGGCAGATCAAATCGGCCACCAAGGACGCCGGGCTCGTACGCGAGCGGCGCGAGCTGCTGATCGGCGCGGCGATCCGGGTCTTCATCGAGAAGGGATTTCACAACGCCACGGTGCGCGACATCGGCCGTGCAGCGGGAATGACGCAGGGCACGATTTACAACTATGTCCGGTCGAAGGACGACATTCTCTATCTTGTGTGCGACCGCATCGTCGCCGAGTACCAGGAAGAAACCCGTAAGGCGCTCGATTCGAGCCACGATCCCGTCGCACGCGTCCGGTCAGCGGTGAGAGCCGTGTGCGAGGTGATGTACAAGCACCAGGAGGAAATACTGCTGATCTACCAAGACAGCCACTTGCTCGAGCCTCGTTCCCTGCGTGTCATCCTCGCCCGCGTGGAAGAATTCATCGGCATGTTCGAAACGATCATCGCCGAAGCGGCGCGCCAGGTTGGCGTTCCAGTTCGCAACATGCATCTGGCGGCGCACATCGTGACGTTTCTTCCGGTGATGATCGCCTTGCGTCGGTGGTCGCTCTACCGAAACCTGACCCATGAGCAGGTCGTCGACGGGTTGACCGACTTTTTGGTCAGGGGGCTGGGGTTCGACGCCGAAAAGTAGCTGCGCTGTCGCGCCGGCTCGCTGACTATTCTCCAGGGTGAGCCGTGACGTACGAGCACCACGAGATCAATGCGTTGTTCCACCGCCGACCGTTGCAGTGTCGGTGCTTTCAATATCTCGCGCGAACAGATGTGCAACATCGACCGGATCGAACGAGTACCGGCGGCCGCAGAACTCGCACGTCACGCTAACCGATCCCTGCTCGGCGACGATCGAGTCCACTTCTTCCTGGCCCAACGACACCAGCATCTTGCCGATGCGTTCGCGCGAGCAGGTGCATTCGAAGCGCGGCGTCAGCGGCGCGTAGTGGTCGAGCGATTCCTGCCAGAACAGTCGATGTAACACTTCGTCTGGCGCGAGGCTTAGCAACCCGTCCGATGTCACCGTTTGCGCCAACGCGACCAGGCGCTCCCATGCATCGCCGTCGGTGGGCGCAAGCTGAAGGCCGCCATCGTCGGGCAGCCGCTGTAACAACAATCCTGCGGCGGCTTCGTGGCTGGAGCCAAGCCACAGCCGCGTTTCAAGCTGCTCGCTTTGGCGCATGTAGGTTTGCAGCACCTCGGCCACGCTGTCGCCTTCGAGCGCGACGATCCCCTGATACGGTTGCTGCCCGGGCAATGGATCTTTTGGGTCGAGCGTGATTGCGAACCGCCCGCGACCATCCCGGTTAACGAGCTCGCGCAACGAAATGTCGTCGGGGATCGGTTCATCGCGCACTTTGGCGGTGGCGCGCAATGCGAGATCGGGCTGGCATTCGACCACCAGTAATTGCAGGGGGCCGTCACCATAGATCTGCATCACCAGCGCGCCGTTGAACTTGATGTTGGTCGCGAGTAGCGCTGCGGCGGCGGCCATTTCGCCCAGTACGCGCATCACGGCTGGCGGATAACGATGATGCGCAGTCATCTCGCGCCACGCGGCGCCCAGTTGCACCAGCTCGCCGCGCACCCGTGCGCCATTGAACGCAAACTTCAACAACTGATCCGGCATCGAGGAACGCGACCTGCCTAAATAATCCGCTTCAACTCGCGGCGGTACGCGATCGCTCGCTGCACATAGCCGTCGGCGATGCTCTTCATGTTTTCAATATCCGCGGGACCGAGTTGCCGCACTACTTTCGCCGGAGAACCGATTACCAGCGAACCGTCGGGAATCTGCTTGCCCTCGGTGATCAACGCACCGGCGCCGATCAGACAATTACGCCCGATCACCGCATTATTCAATATCACTGCCTGTATGCCGATCAGGCTGCCGTCGCCGATCGTGCAGCCATGCAACATCACCTGATGGCCGATGGTGACGCTACGACCGACCGTCAGCGGCACGCCGGGATCGGTATGCAGCACGCAGCACTCCTGCACATTGCTGTCGGCCCCGATCTCGATAGGTTCGTTGTCGCCGCGCAGCGTTACATAGGGCCAGATGCTGACCCTTGCCCCAAGAATGACGGTGCCGATGACGGTGGCGGTGTCGAACACATACGCACTCGGATCGATCTGCGGAATCCGCTCGCCCAGTTGGTAAATCGGCATGCGGGGAGTTTAGCGGCGGCCGGCGCGCGCGCCTTTCGGATGATCGCAAACTTGATCCGCACGCACGTTATTTAGCTGCGGATTAGCTCAAGCGCGCGACGCTCCGAAGGGGTATCGAACCGCCTTCCGTCGCCCGGTACAGTACGTTCATCCTCGGAGGTGAAATGAACTGGGTCACGTTGCTAAATGCGCCGGTGGGCGAACTGCTGTGGAAAAAGAAGCAGGATCTGCGTCGTCGCGAAGCGAGCAAGCCGCCGATCGGCGGCACGATCTGTTGTGCCGGCTTGCGCATGACAGTGCAGGCTGGGCTGAGTGACGATTTGTGGCATTGGCTGGTCGGGCTCGGCTGGCGCGAGCTGGCGCCCGGCGAAAACCGGCTGCAGCTAAAACCGCTGGCCACCACCCTGGTCACGCGGCTGTTCGATGCGCAGCCCGAAGAGCGCGAGCGCGTCCTGACGAACGCCATCCGCCAAGTCACCCGCCGGCCGGCCGCCAAGGCAGCCGAACGTGCGCCGGTTTCCTAGGTTTTCAAAAAAAGCAACGTCTCCTCTAACAGATTCGGGGGATTCGGCGCTGCGTAAGCGCCGCTAAATTCCGCGGGTAAGTGGAGGTTGCGCTTTGGAGCTCGATTTCGTAACACACGTCCGCGATCAAGTCCGTACGCTGCTCAAGATCCGATGCGAGCGTGAGATTCCGCCGGCAGGCGAGAAGCCACCGTTTGGCGCGAAGCTTTTCTGCGGCGACATACGGATGACCGTCAGATCCGGCATGACCGATGCGCTCTGGCGCTGGCTGCTGGACCAGGGTTGGCGTGAAGTGGCGGTACGGCCGGATCGGCGTCGCTACAAGGACATTCCATCGGCGTATGTCACGCGTTTGATCGATTCGGTAGCGAATGAAGAGTGCGCGCGTGTGATGGCCGCTGCCATTGCGAATGCGCAGTATCGCCCGCGGATGACGCGCGATGGGCGAATCGTCCCGGCAGCCAAGAGCCGCGAACCCTAGATTTTTTCCTCTGCGCGCTGTTTCTCCAGCTCGCGCAATACTCTTCGCTGCACTTTTCCCGTCGTCGTCATCGGCAACTGGTCGATGAATTCAATTTCTTTCGGATACTCGTACGGCGCCAGCTTGCCGCGCACATGAAGCTGCAGCTCTGCAATCAACGCTGATGACGACTCGTATCCGGTGGCGAGAACGATAAACGCCTTGACCAGCGCGCCGCGTTCGGCATCGGGCTTCGGTACCACCGCGACGTTGGCCACTGCAGGATGCCTGACCAGGCAGTTCTCGATTTCACTCGGGCCGATGCGGTAGCCCGCCGCCTTGAACATGTCGTCGGCGCGACCCTGGTACCACAGATAGCCGTCGCGATCCGCACTGGCGAGATCGCCGGTGCGGCACCATTCGCCGCTGAACTTGTTGCGCGTCGCTTCCGGATTGCGCCAGTACTCGAGAAAGAACACCGGATCATGATCGCCGTGAATATCACGCCGATGAATCGCGACGTCGCCGGTTTCGCCGGCCGGTAGGACATTGCCATCGTCATCGATGACCGCGACTTGATGACCCGGATATGGCCGCCCCATGCTGCCCGCACGCGCGGGCCACTTCTGATGCGAATTGCCGACGATGTAGTTCATCTCGGTCTGGCCAAACATCTCGTTCACCGTGACGCCAAGCGCTTCGCGGCACCAATCGAAGACGGTTTCGCCCACCGCTTCGCCGGCACTCATCAACGAGCGCAGCTTCAGTTGATACCACGCACGAGGATCGTGCACCGACTTCATCATCATCTTCAAGGCGGTCGGAAACAGAAATGCGCTGGTTACGCCATGCCGCTCGATCAGCTCGAACGCCCGCTCGGGGGTGAAGCGCCCGCGAAACCCGACGATCGGGAATCCGAAATACATCGTCGGCAGCAGCGCATCCATCAAGCCGCCGGTCCAGGCCCAATCGGCCGGCGACCAAAACACATCGCCCGGCTGTGGAAACCAGTTATGCGAAGCGACAAAACCGGGCAGATTGCCGATCAAGGCGCGATGCGGCATCAACGCGCCCTTCGGCGGGCCGGTCGTGCCGCTGGTGTAGATCAGCAGCGCCGGCTCGTCGGCCGACGTGGCCGCCTGCGAGAAAGTGTCGGCGGCTTTCGCCAGCAGCGCACTCCACGCATGCGAAGTCGACTCACCGCCGGCCTCTCCGCCGACGACGATCAAATGACGCAACGCAGGGCATCGTGCGCGTACGTCGTGAACCGCTGCGAGCGCTGCGGCGTCGATGATCGCCACTACGGCTTCGCTGTTTTGCAGCCGATACTCGAGCGCTTCGGGACCGAACAGCAGCGACAACGGCATCGCCACCGCGCCCATTTGATAAACGGCGATGTGCGCGATCGCCGTTTCAGGGCGCTGCGGCAGCACGATGGCAACCCGCTCACCGCGCGTTGTTCCGAGCGCCTGCAGCGCATTCGACAATCGGTTCGCGTCCGCCTGCAGCGCAGCGTACGTAAACGACGTGCGTGCGCCGGACTCGTTTTCGTAGTGCAGCGCGATCCGTGTGGTTTCCTGCGACCACCGGCGGCAGCAGACTTCCGCGATATTGAAATCGCGCGGCACATACCAGCGAAAGTTGTCGTACAGCGCGCGGTATTGATCGCGCATCATTGTTCCCACCAAGTCTCGTTCCTATAATCGCCGAACACCCGCGCGTGCGCAACGCTCACGTTCCATGAAGCCGTCAGTTTCCCGATTTATCAACGTTCGAGGGCTGCGCTATCACCTGCGCGAATGGGGTGCTGCCGGTGCCGACGCAGCGCACACCTTGGTGATGCTGCATGGCTGGATGGATGTCTCGGCGTCGTTCCAGTTCGTCGTCGATGCTCTCGACAACCGTTGGCGAGTCGTGGCGCCGGATTGGCGCGGGTTCGGACTCACCGATCGCGCGCCGGGAGACTGTTACTGGTATCCAGATTATCTGGCCGATCTGGAATTCATTCTGGATGACATTGTCGGCCAGGCACCCGCTTGCCTGGTCGGTCACAGCATGGGCGGCAATATCGCGTTGATGTATGCAGGAGCACGCCCGCAACGAGTGCACGCGGTCGTCAATCTGGAAGGCTTCGGCCTGCGCGCTACGCGGCCCGAGCAGGCGCCGACGCGCTACGCGCAATGGATCGAGCAATTGAAGCAGGGCGCGGTGCTACGCGATTACGCATCGCTGGACGAAGTCGCTGCGCGGTTAATGAAAAACAATCCGCGTCTTTGCGCCGAGCGAGCGGCGTTCCTTGCGCAGCACTGGGCGCTTCCCGATGGAGCGGGGCGGTTTCGGGTCGCGGGCGATCCGGCGCATCGAATCATCAACCCGAGCTTGTATCGAATCGACGAGGTGCTGGCGTGTTGGCAAAGCGTTGAGTGCCCGGTGCTATGGGTGCGCGCCGCGCAGACGGACGTACTGCGTCATGTCGGCGCCGATCGCGATGCAGCGTTGCAGGAAATTGAGAAACGCAAGGCCGCGTTGCGCGATGTCGAAAGCGTGCTCGTCGAGGATGCCGGCCACATGCTGCACCATGATCGGCCCGGCGAGGTGGCGCGCTTGATCAGCGATTTCGTTGGTCGGCATGCGAGTGAGAACAAGCCCTAGAATGCTCCGATGCCTGATTTCAGCCGTGGCAGCGCGCATGCGGTGCGCGCCGACCTTCATTCACATTCGATCTACTCCGACGGCACGATGGCGCCGGGCGATGTTGCGCGGCGTGCGGCCGAGCACGGCGTTGAGCTTTATGCGTTGACCGATCACGACGAGGTGTCCGGGCTGGCAGAGGCGAGTGCCGCGGCATCCGAGTGTGGGCTGCCCTTTGTTCCCGGCGTTGAAGTCTCCGTCACCTGGGGCGCAACCACGATTCACGTGGTGGGTCTCGGCGTCAACGCGAACGATGTCGCGTTGCGCGAGAGACTTGCCCATGTGCGATCAGGCCGAACGCGGCGTGCGCAGGAAATCGGCGACAGTCTCGCTGCAGCCGGCATCGACGGCACGTTCGAAGGCGCGCTGCGGCATGCGGAGAATCCGCAGATGATCGGCCGCACGCACTTCGCGCGTTTCCTGGTCGAGCAAGGCGTTTGCCGCGATGTGCGCGAGGTATTCAAGCGCTATCTGGTCGAAGGCAAGCCGGGCTACGTGCCGCATCGCTGGGCGACCCTGGCGGAAGCCGTCAACATGATCGGTGCCGCCGGCGGCGTGGCGGTGATCGCGCATCCGGCCCGCTACCGGATCGACGACCTGGCGTTGCACGCACTGCTCGAGGAGTTTCGCAGCGTCGGCGGCACTGCGCTGGAAGTCGTCACCAGCAATCACACGCCCGAGGACGTACGCCGCTTCACGCGGCTTGCGCTCGACTTCGGCTTCGAAGCATCGAGCGGCAGCGACTTTCACGGACCTGGAGAGTCCGCCAACGTCGAACTGGGCAGTGTTGCGACATTGGCATTGGAGCTGACTCCCGTGTGGCATCGATTCATGTAAGTGCATGGCGCAACTTTTTTCGGTCCACCCGATCGACCCGCAGGTGCGATTGCTGCGGCAGGCGGCTCAGATTCTCGATCACGGCGGCGTCGGCGCCATTCCGACCGACTCGTGTTACGCGCTCGCGTGCCATCTGGACGATCGGTCCGCGGTGGATCGCATTCGCGCGATTCGCCGCATCGACGAACGGCACCTGCTCACCTTGATGTGCCGCGATCTGTCGGATATCGGGCAGTACGCCAAGGTCGATAACCGCACTTATCGATTGCTGAAGAATGCGACGCCGGGTCCGTACACGCTGATTCTCGAAGCGACGAAGGAAGTGCCGCGTCGTTTGTCGCATCCGTCGCGCAAGACGATCGGCCTCAGAGTGCCCGATCATCGAGTCGCGCTCGGGCTGCTCGATGTCCTCGGCCAGCCGTTGTTGACGACGACTTTGCAGTTACCTGGCGATGAACTGCCGCTGAATGAAGCGCAGGATATTCGCGAGCGGCTCGACCATGAAATCGATTTCGTGCTCGATGCCGGCGCGTGCGGCGTGCAGCCGACCACGGTGGTCGACCTGACCGGCGCTGAAGTGGTGCTCGTACGCCAGGGTATCGGCGACATGTCGCAGCTCGGCCTGTGATTCGGCCGGTCACTCGCCGCTGATAGACTCGATTCAATGGAAAATGTAATGCAGACGATCGCGGTATACGCGATCCCCGTGCTGTTCGCGATCACGGTGCATGAAGCAGCGCACGGTTATGTGGCCCGCATGTTCGGCGACAACACTGCCTATGTGCTGGGCCGCGTGACGCTCAATCCGGTCAAACATATCGATCCGATCGGCACGATTGTGCTGCCACTCGGCATGGCGCTTTTCACTCCATTCATATTCGGTTGGGCCAAACCGGTGCCAGTCGACTGGGGCAGCCTGAGGCACCCCAAGCGCGACATGATCTGGGTTGCGGCGGCAGGACCGGGCGTGAATCTCGTGATGGCGATTCTGTGGGCGATTCTTTTCAGCGTGTTGCAAACGGCTGGCGTACAGGAACGGTTTTTCTTCGAGGTGGCGCGGGCAGGTGTGCAAGTCAACCTTGTGATCATGGCGCTTAATTTGTTGCCGGTCCCGCCGCTCGACGGCGGACGCATCGTGGCTGGATTATTGCCGCGCACTCTGTCGAATGCTTATTCGCGCATCGAACCGTTCGGCCTGTTCATTGTCGTCGGACTGTTGATCACCGGCGCGCTGAGCTTCGTGCTGCGGCCATTCCTGGCGATCGGCGAAGCAATCGTCGGCATTTTCGTTTGATGTTTCCGCAGCGGGTTTTATCCGGCATGCGCCCGACCGGTGCAATGCACCTCGGCCACTATCACGGCGTGCTCAAAAACTGGGTGCGGCTGCAGGACGAGCATCCGTGTCTTTTTTTTGTTGCAGACTGGCACGCGCTGACGACGCACTACGAAGAAACCCAGAACATCACGGACGATGGGTGGGACATGGTGATCGACTGGCTGGCGTCCGGCGTCGATCCCGCGAAGGCCACGATCTTTATTCAATCGCGCGTACCCCAGCACGCTGAGCTGTTCCTGCTGCTGTCGATGGTGACGCCGCTCGGCTGGCTCGAACGCGTGCCGACATACAAGGATCAGCAGGAAAAGTTGTCGGACCGAGATCTATCGACCTACGGATTTCTCGGCTATCCGCTGATGCAGGCTGCCGATATCCTGATCTATCGCTCGACCTTGGTGCCAGTCGGCGAAGACCAGGTGCCGCATATCGAGATGACGCGCGAAATTGCGCGCCGTTTTAATCATGTCTTTGGCGCCGAGCCCGATTTTGAGACAAGAGCGAAAGCCGCGGTGCGCAAACTCGGTGCGAACGCGCGCGGCTTTGCTGATCTGAGAACGCGTTATCAGCAGCAAGGCGACGCCGATGCTCTGAAGCAGGCGCGTGCCTTGATCGATGTCGCCGCCGATTTGCCGCTTGAGGACCGTGAGCGATTGTTCGGTTACGCCGAAGGCGCGCACCGTGCGATCCTCGCCGAGCCGGCCGCATTGCTGACCAACGTATCTAGGATGCCCGGCCTCGACGGGCAAAGGATGTCGAAGAGCTCTAAGAACACGATCACCCTGCGCGAAGAGCCGGATGTGGTTGCGAAGAAAGTTCGCACGATGCCGACCGATCCGGCGCGCGTGCGGCGTAGCGATCCAGGTGAACCGGAGAAGTGCCCGGTGTGGCCGTTGCATCTTGTGTACTCGGACGACGCAACGAAACAGTGGGTGCAAACAGGTTGCCGCACCGCCGGCATCGGTTGTCTCGAGTGCAAGCAGCCGGTGATCGATGCGATCGTCCGTGAACTTGCTCCGCTGCGCGAGCGTGCGCAGCGTTATCTCGACGATCCTGCATTGGTGCGCGATATCGTTGCGAACGGTTGTGACAAGGCGCGCGCAATGGCTGAGGAAACGATGCGCGATGTGCGCACCGCGATGGGGCTGGTGCGGGATCAGTGAGTCGTAGTCGGCGTCTTCGAGTTTTGCGAAGCGGGCATCGCAGCTTCGTCGAGCTGATGGGCGCGTTTCGCCGCGGTGCGAGACTGAAGACGCGCCGCATAGTCGACAAAGGCGGGGCGCTTGTCGATCGTACCGAACATCAATCCCCAGCCGATCTGCGAGCCGACATACACGTCGGCTGCGGTGAACTGATCGCCGCAAATATAGGGATTCCGGCTCACGTGCTGTTCGAGCGCGTTGATCGTGTCGTCGTAGCTGCCATAGCCGAGCATCCCTTTTTTGTCGGACACAAAGCCCTGACTCTTGTTGGTGACGGCGGCTTCGACCGGCCCGGCAGCGAAGAACATCCAGCGATAGTAGGGTCCGCGGCGGCGATCTCCCGGCGGCGGGGCAAGGTTGGCAGAGGGAAACATATCGGCCAGATACGCACAGATCGCGGCGGCCTCGGTGACGATGGTTTCGCCATGCTTGATCGCAGGCACCTTGCCCATCGGATTAATGGCGAGATACGTGGGAGCTTTCATCGTGGTGCCAAAGTCGAGCACGATCGTTTCGTACGGTTCACCTAGTTCTTCGAGCATCCAGCGCGCAATGCGGCCGCGTGACACCGGGTTGGTGTAAAAAGTGATCGTGTTGGGCATCGTGAATCTCCCTGCTATTACACGGGCAGAATATCAGGCGAACGCAGTGACAGCTTCTAGTTGGGTCGAGCGGTGGGCGGACAGCGTTACGCCCGGCAGTCGTGTGCTTGACCTCGCATGCGGCGGCGGGCGGCATGCGCGCCTGTTTGTTGCACGCGGATGCAGGGTCATCGCGCTGGATCGTGATCCGGCGTTTGCACCAGCGTTTGCCGGCGAGCCCAACATTCAGTTCATCGCTGTCGATCTGGAAAACGGGCCATGGCCGCTCGCCGATACGCAATTCGACGTGATCGTCGTCACGAACTATCTGCACCGTCCGCTGTTCCACGCGCTGCGTACGGGGCTGGCGCCCGGCGGCCTGCTGATCTACGAAACGTTCGCCGCCGGCAACGCCGCGTTCGGCAGGCCGAGCAATCCTGATTACCTGCTAAAGCCGCGCGAGCTGCTGGACGTGTTCAGCGCGGACTTGCGTGTCCTCGCGTTCGAGGACGGATTCAGTGCACAGCCGAAGCCGGCGATGGTGCAGCGAATCGCGGCGCGTAAGGCCGAACCGCACGCGGTGTTGCCACCCGAGCAATGCCGTTTGTAACAACGGTTTTCACGCGAATTTGCGTGTGATGGCCTGTAGAATCCCGCGCTTAAATGAGCGAACAGTCACGCCATGATCAAAGGTAGCCTTGTCGCAATCGTGTCGCCGATGCACGAGGATGGTGCGCTCGACCTCGACGCCTATCGCCGCCTGATCGATTGGCATATTGCCGAAGGCACGAACGCGATCGTCGCAGTCGGCACGACCGGCGAATCGCCGACTGTCACGCCGCAGGAGCACGGCGAGCTGATCCGGGTGGCGGTCGATGCAGCGCGCGGCCGTGTGCCGGTCATCGCGGGCACCGGTGGCAACTCGACTTCCGAGGCGATCGAGCTGACGCGCCATGCGAAGCAGGTCGGCGCCAACGCTACGTTGCAGGTGGTGCCGTACTACAACAAGCCGACGCAGGAAGGGCTTTACCGGCACTTTCGCACGATTGCCGAGACGGTCGATCTGCCGGTGATTTTGTACAACGTGCCCAGCCGTACAGTTGCGGATCTAAGCACTGAGACAACGCTGCGCCTATCACAGGTGCCGGGTATCGTCGGGCTCAAGGACGCGACCAGCGATATGGCGCGTGCAACCGATCTGCTGAAGCACGCGCCACCGGGCTTTGCGCTTTACAGCGGTAACGATGACACTGCGCTGGCGCTGTTGATGCTGGGCGGTCATGGAGTGATTTCCGTGACGGCGAACGTCGCGCCCCGATTGATGTCAGAAATGTGCGCCGCCGCGCTCGCCGGTGAATTCGCGAAGGCGCGCCGGATTAACAACCAGTTGCTGTCGCTGCATTTCAAATTGTTCGTCGAGCCAAATCCGATACCCGTCAAATGGGCCTTACTGAAGGCAGGTCGCATTCAGGGCGGCATACGGTTACCGCTGGTACAGCTGTCAAGGCAGAACCAGGCGATCGTGCGGAGTGCGTTGGATGAGGCCGGATGCTTCAGTTCGTTGCAGGAGTTGGAGCATGAGTCGATTGGTTAGTGCCCTCAATCCTGCCGCTCCGCGGCAGGCCCCCCGAGGGGGTCAAGGAAACTTGGGAGCGGCCCTACGTTTCCTTGAGAGCGCGCGCAATGGTGCGGTTGCAACGCTTGGCGTGACATTGTTGGCCGGTTGTTCCTGGACCGGCAGCATCTTCACGTCGGACAAGGTGGCGTATGAAACCGCGCAAACGCGCCAGCCGCTCGAAGTCCCGCCGGATCTGTCGCAGTTGCCGCGCGACGAGCGCTTCGTAGTTCCGGATCGCCCGCAAACGATCACCGCGTCGGGCCAGGGGCAGCGTCCCGGTGCGACGCCGGGAACGATGGCGGCCAGCGGCCCGGTGGTGCCGGCGGGCAACGTGGCAAAGCTCGAGCGTCAGGGCAATCAGCGTTGGCTGGCCGTCAGTTTGCCGCCTGAGAAGGCGTGGCCGGTGCTGGTCGATTTCTGGCCGAGCGTCGGATTGAAGATCGAAAAATCCGATGCGAACGCCGGCGTGCTCGAAACGGTATGGGCCGAGAACCGCGCCAAGTTACCGCAGGACATCATCCGCCGCACGCTCGGCAGAGTTCTTGATTCAGTTTATTCGACCAACGAGCAGGACAAATACCGCGCGCGGCTCGAGCGCACCGCGCAGGGCACGTCCGAGATCTACATCACCCATCGCGGCATGGAAGAGGTTTACGTGACGCCGCAGCAGGATCGCACCAGTTGGCAGCCGCGCGCGTCCGACCCGGAACTCGAAGCAGAAATGCTGCAGCGATTACTGGTTCGCTTTGAAGAGCCGGCACGGCGCACGACTACGGCAGCAGCATCGACGGGAACGAGCGCGGGCGGCACGGCGGCAGTTTCAGCTGCGCCGGAGATCGCCCGCATCGTCAAGGCGAGCGACGGCCGCAACGAGCGACTCGAGATCGACGAAGCGTTTGACCGCGCCTGGCGGCGTGTCGGCCTTGCGCTCGACCGCGGCGGATTCACGGTCGAAGATCGCGATCGCGCCAAGGGATTTTATTTCGTGCGCTACCTCGATCCGGACTTCGAAGCGAAAGCCAAGTCGGAGCAGGGCTTTTTCAGCAAGATGTTCGGCCGCGAGAAGCCGGTTCAGGCGCCGCAGTATCGGGTCGGCGTCATCAGCCAGGGCGATGCGAAGACGGCGGTACAGGTGTTCGATACAACGGGTAAACCGGAACGTTCGCCAGCCGGTGATCGCATTCTGAATCTGCTGAACGATCAACTGCGTTGAAAAACGTCGCGAGGAAGCCCGGATGCTAGGCGCCGCGCAACGAGGGCCGAGACATATCAAGTGGATAGGCGAGGCCGGAGCGAGCACGCAACGACGCAGCCGGGCTCCACAGTAGTTTTTCATGCTGCGTATTTGCAGCCTTGGTTCGGGCAGTAGCGGCAATGCGCTGGTCGTCGAAGCGCGCGACGGCCTGTTTTTCTCTCGTGTTCTGGTCGATAACGGCTTCAACGTGCGACAACTCGGCCGTCGGCTCGAGCGCGCCGGACTGACGCTGCGCGACATCGACGCGATTTTCGTGACGCATGAACACTCGGATCATGCGGGCGGCGTTTCATCGTTCGCTCGCAAGGCCGGCATTCCGGTTTATTGCTCGAGCGGTACCGCGAAGTCTGCTGCGTTTGAAGACAGCGAGGTTGAACTGCATTTGATTGCGACCGGTGCGCGCATCGAACTCGGGCCGCTCGCCATCGATCCGTACGCTGTGCCGCATGACGCCGCCGAGCCGTTGCAATTCGTATTTACCGATGGCGATCGTTGCGCGGGCCTGCTGACTGACGCCGGAGAGTGCAGCGAAATCATCGTACGCGCACTCAGCCGTGTGCATGCGCTGCTGCTCGAATGCAATCACGACGAAGCGATGCTGCGCTCGGGGCCGTATCCGTATTTTCTAAGGGCGCGCATCGGCGGCGCGTTCGGGCATTTGTCGAACAGCCAGGCGGCGCAAATCCTGCAGCGGCTCGACCGCAGCCGGCTTGGCTGGATCGCTGCGGCTCATTTATCCAAATCGAATAACACGCCGGCGCTTGCGCGGCTGGCGCTGTGTGCGGTGCTTGATTGTGGTGCGGAGGAAATTGCCGTGGTTGACCAGGACGACGGGCTCACCTGGCGCACTGTGTAGATGGGTGGCACGAAAAAAAGCCGGCACTAAGCCGGCCTTTTTTATCACCGTGAGGCTTACGGCTTCGTTTTAGGCTGCGCCTTCTTGTTGGCCTCGTCCACCGCGGTGGCCGCCGCTGCCTTGTTGGCATCTTCGACCGGATTCGTCTTCTTCATGTCGTCCATCTTCATGGAGTCGGACTTCATCGAATCCGCCGGCATAGATGGAGTCGTCGTGGTTGTCGACGGCGTCGTAGTCGGCGCCGGCGTTGTGGTCGGGGCCGGGGCAGGAACCGGATCTGGCGCGGGAGTCGGCGGTGGGGTCGGCTCATTCCTGCCGCAGGCAGCGAGCGCGACGACCATCATCGAAGCGAGCAATAGCGACTTATTCATTTTGTAAAAACCCTTTATGGTTGATCTGGTAACGGTATGTCTTAGTTGGTTGAAGTAAAGCCGGCGTCGAGTATAGCGGCACAGTTGACTTAGCAAGCACGATGCCCGCGTTGCTTGCCGTCAGCCCAGTCCCAGCGGAACGACCGGCAAGTTGTGGGCCGCAGCTTCCCAGCGTCGGTCAAACGCTGCGATCAGCGGTTGCGCGTGCGGCTTGTTATTGAGCCACAGGTCGCCTCGCGCTTGCGCAGTCGGCCGCATGTCGAGAACTGTGGCGCTATCTGCAATCAATGTCGCGTCGTCGCCGACCGGATCGTCGAGCGAGGCAACACGCATCTCGAGCGCCAGCGGAAATCGCTGCTGCAACGCGCGCAGGCGAGCTGCGCGCGTGTCGAGCCAGTTCGAATCCTCGACCAGCAACCTGACGCGAGCATTGCGGTGCGCGAGCAGGAATTTGGCGAGCAGATCGACGACGTCGTGGCGCGACAGATCGAAGATCGAGAGATCCGAATGAATGCACAGCAGGCGGCGCGCAGCCGCACCGATGACCTGCAGCACCGCCTCCTGCGTTTCCGCTCGCGAGGTGATCAGCGTGCGCTTCGGAACAGGCTCGCTCGGCGGCTCGGTAGATGTTTTTTTGGGGTCCATGGAAAGAGCTTAAATGGTCGTCGAGAAAGTAATCCAGCCTGCGTTGTACCAAGCGAGCAGCAGCGTCCACGCGGTCTCCGGCAAGTGCGCCGTTTCACGCGCTGACAGCGCGCGCTGATCGGCGAAGGCCTTCAGTGTTGCCATCGAGCCCGCCGGCGGTCTGACCCACTCCCCGTTGATTCCGACGGCCGCGTTCGAATAGATGATTCGGCTCCTTCGATCAAGCCCGAGCCCGCGCGAAAGGGCTTTGCGTCGGAATTCTGCGCGAGGTAGCAGTCTTTGCGGCTCGAAAAAAGTGGTCGCCTTGGGCTCGCTCAAGTAACGCAGCAAAAAGCGCTCGGTGTCGGTACGACCGGGCCTGTGTTGCGCGAGCTTCGTGTGCAACTGGCGTGTCATCGTCGGCGGCAGTGCAGCGGCGCGCGCAGTCACTGCAGCACCGGGGTCTGCGTACCGGCCGCGCAGCACTGCTTGCTCCGAGTATTCCGCGAACCAGGGTTCGAGCAACTGCTGATAAGTCGGCGCACGAAACCCAATCGAGTACGTCAGGCATTCGCCGACCGCGACGCCCTCGTGAGCGATGCCCGGCGGCAGATAAAGCATGTCGCCTGCATCAAGCACCCACTCCTGCGAAGCCCGAAAACCTTTGACCACGTTGATAGGCGCATTGGATTTCAACTGGAGATCGCGCTGCCGGCTGATGCGCCATCGTCTTCTGCCGGAAGCCTGCAACAGGAACACGTCGTACGAATCGATGTGCGGACCGACACCGCCACCATCGGTCGCGTAGCTCACCATCAAATCGTCGAGCCGCGCATCCGGCACAAATCGAAAGCGCGACAGCAAGTTCCTTGCCGAGTCGTCGTGCAGATCGACACCGTGTACCAGCAACGTCCACTTGGATCGGCGTGTCGAGGGCAGGCGAGGGAACGGGCCGTGCTTCATTGACCAGCGGCCGTCGAAAGCCGTAACGAGCCGGCTTTCGACGTTGAATTGACGCGCGAGTTCGAACAAACGCTCGCGACCGATCGGTGCAGTGAAATTGCGCAACGCATCGCGAAGCAGCAGTGGCTTGCGCTGCCAGTAGGCACGCATGAATTGCTGCACGCTGATCGGACCCAGCCGTCCAAGGATTGCAGGTTGACGCACCCGACGATTATAGGAAGGCGATAATTCGCAGAATGAAGATCGACGACGACACACTGGTCAGCATCGACGTATCGATGTACGACGCGCAGGGGAATCTGCTGGAAAAATCAGATGCGTCGCTGACGTATTTGCACGGCCACGGCGACATCTTCAGCCGCATCGAAGAAGAGTTGCGCGGCAAGGAAGCCGGCGCGCAGGTGACATTGCAGCTCGAGTCTGAAGAAGCTTTCGGCGACTATGACCCCGAGTTGGTCACGCTGGTGCCGGTTGAAGATCTAGGCGAGGGTGTAACAGTTGGCATGCAAGTCGAGGGCGCGGGCATCGGTGCATCGCAGGCCGTGTACACGATCAGCGACATCGCCGAAGGCATGGCCGTGCTCGACGGCAACCATCCGCTGGCAGGGTTTGCATTGCGCTTCGACATCGCAGTGATCGATGTGCGCGCCGCGACCGTTGAGGAAATCGAGGCGGCGGATGCGCCATCGGTGCCGGACTTTCTGCATCTGGCAGTGCCACCGGAACGGACGCTGCACTAGTCGTGTTGCGCTTGTTGCTTCAATTCTTCAAGGACTGCATGCGCTTCGCGCGGCGACAGCGCATCGAGGTCGAGCGACTGCAAGCGCTTGCGCACCGTGTCTGTCTCGCCGGTCGATAGCGCTGCAGGCTCGGGCACCGAAACGAACAAGTCAAGCTGCGGCCGGGTGCCGAGCGCCCGCTCTTCGAGTTGTGTCAACAGCGATCGCGCGCGTTTCACTACTGCGCTCGATACTCCCGCGAGCTGCGCCACCGCCAGCCCGTAACTCTGATTTGCCGGCCCATCGCGCACTTCGTGCAGGAACACGACCTTGCCATTAGCTTCCGCCGCTGCCACGTGCACGTTGGCGATGTCCGGATGCTGCTCCGCCAGTTGCGTCAGCTCGAAGTAATGTGTCGCGAACAGGGTCATCGAGCGGTTCTTGTCGACCAGCTCGCGCGCGATCGCGGCGGCCAGCGCCATGCCGTCGAAGGTCGATGTGCCACGGCCGATCTCGTCCATCAGCACCAGGCTCGACTCGGTTGCGGCGTTCAGGATCGCTGCGGCCTCGGTCATTTCGACCATGAAGGTCGAACGGCCGCGCGCCAGATCATCGGCGGCGCCGATGCGGGTCTGGATGCTGTCGATCGGCCCGAGCGTTGCTGCGGCCGCGGGAACATAGCTTCCTGCGTACGCGAGCAGCGCGATCAGTGCGATCGAGCGCATATAGGTGGACTTGCCGCCCATGTTCGGGCCGGTGATCACCAACAGCCGGCGCCCGGGCCGCAATGCGCAGTCGTTCGGCACATAGGTTTCGCATTCGCGCTCGACCACGGCATGGCGCGCGCCTCGAATGTCGATCTGCGGAGCATCGACAAATTGCGGCCGCACCCAGCGTGCGCGCTGTGCATGGTTTGCCAACGCAAGCAGTGCGTCGATCGATGCAAGCGCATCGGCGCAGGGCTGTATCTGCGAAACGTGCTGCGCGGCTTTTTCGACGATTTGGTCGTACAAGACCTTTTCACGCGCCAGTGCACGTTCGCGTGCCGATAGCGCCTTGTCCTCGAACGCTTTCAATTCCGGCGTGATGTAGCGCTCGGCGTTTTTCAGCGTCTGGCGGCGCCGGTAGTCGTCCGGCACCCGGGCCGTCTGGCCGTGCGTCACTTCGATGTAAAAACCGTGCACCCGGTTGTATTCGACTCGAAGATTGCCGATGCCGGTGCGCGACCGCTCGCGTGCCTCGAGGTCGACCAGAAACTGGCCGGTGTGATCGCGCAACGCGCGCAATTCGTCGAGCTCGGAGTCGAAGCCGGCGGCGACCACATCGCCATCGCGCACTGCGTACGCAGGTTCCGGAAGCAGCGCCTGCGTTAATAAAGCCTGCAATTGCTCAGGTATGGCGAGCTGTGCGCAGAAGGACGACAGCGATGCAGCCAAGCCGAGCAACATTGAAGATGCGTGCGCCACATGCGGCAACGCGGCCCGCAAGGCAGCCAGCTCGCGCGGTCGGACTGAACCCAACGCAATGCGTGCGGCGATTCTCTCCAGGTCCGGTATTTGTTTCAGTTCCGCGGATAGACGTTGACGCAGAGTTTCGCTCGCAAGCAGCTCTTCGATACCCTGATGCCGCTTGGCTGCTTCAGCGCGAGCGCGCAGCGGGTGGTGCAGCCAATGCCGCAGGCGGCGACTACCCATCGCCGTTGCGCAATGGTCGAGCAATTTGAACAATGTCGGGCCATCTTCGCCCCGCAACGTCTCGGTGATTTCCAGGTTGCGCCGCGTGATCGGATCGAGCGCGATGAAATTCGAGATCGACTCGCGTTGCAGCGACGCGATATGCGGCAACCGCCTGCCCTGCGTAGCGCGTGCGTAGTCGAGCAGCGCCGCGCAGGCGGCGAGAATCTCGGGCGCGTCAGCGATGCCGAATGCATCGAGCGCAGCCACTTGCAGTTGCTCTTTCAGCAAAGCTTCGCCGCGCGCCGCATCGAAGTGCCAATCGGGCCGCGCTTGCGACGCGCACGGCAACGATTCGATCAGCCGATGCAGCGCATCGCTCCAGCCTTCTGCGATCAGAATCTCCGACGGATCGATGCGAGCGAGTTCGGACGCCAACTGCGCCGCCGGAATGCTCGCCGCGCGCAGTTCGCCCGACGACAGCGTGAGCCACGCTAATCCGATCGCGCCATTGCGCCGCGTCGGTGGCGCAAGCGCCAGCAACGCCGCGTTCGATTTATCGTTCAGCAGCGATGTGTCGGTCAGCGTTCCCGGGGTGACGACGCGCACGACCTTGCGCTCGACCGGTCCCTTGCTGGCGGCCGGATCGCCGATCTGCTCGCAAATCGCAACGCTTTCACCGAGCTTCACCAGCTTGCCGAGGTACTGCTCCACGGCGACGACCGGCACGCCTGCCATCTTGATCGGCACGCCGGCCGATGCACCACGCGTCGTCAGCGTCAGGTTAAGCAGGCGCGAGCCGCGCTCCGCATCGTCGTAAAACAGTTCGTAAAAGTCGCCCATCCGGTAGAACAGCAGCACATCCGGATGCTCAGCCTTGATGCGCCAGTACTGCTGCATCATCGGCGTGTGCCGCAAAATATTCGAGTCATTCATTATTGACTGGGATGTATTTTATAAACTACACTCCGAGGCGTGCTCGAACTCAAGCAAACCGAAACCTTCCGCAAGTGGCGCGAGCGATTGAAAGACCAGCGCGCTCGCGCGTTGATTGCGTCTCGTTTGGATCGGTTGGCTTATGGTCACTTGGGCGATATCGAGCCTGTTGGCGAAGGAGTCAGCGAACTGCGAATCCACCATGGGCCCGGTTACAGAATTTACTTCACACGACAAAGTGAGCAGATCGTTGTGCTTTTGTGCGGCGGCGATAAAGGCAGCCAGACGAGGGACATAAAAACTGCCAAGCGTTTGGCGAAAGATTGGAGCGAATGACATGGCTAAGAAACTGACTACGTACGATCCAGCCGAAGACCTGACGTCGGACGAAGCGATCACAACCTTCATGGCTGAAGCATTCAGCACGAGCGATGCAAGCTACATTGCACATGCGCTTGGAGTAGTGGCTAAGGCCAAGGGCATGAGCCAGATCGCCAGCCAGACTGGACTTTCGCGCGAGCAGCTCTACCGTTCGTTTAGCGAGAATGGGAATCCGACGCTGAAGACAACCCTCTCCGTCATGAAAGCACTTGGCATCGAGCTCACTGCAAAACCCGCCGCTTGATCCTAGTATCGACGCGCTGCTGCCTGCCCCGACTACCGCTCATTATCGACGCTGTCGTGTTCTGACGACGGGCGTCGGGGCGTGCCGTCCCAAATTGCGGCCGGTCCACGCCTATGTACGTCACCGACCAGCTTCAACAGTTGCGGGAAAATCTTCGGCGACGCGCACACGATGCGGCCGTCTTCCATGAAGCCAGGCTCGCCTTCGAAGTTGGAAACGAGACCGCCGGCTTCAAGGATCAGCAGGCTGCCTGCCGCCATGTCCCACGGCGACAATCCGATCTCCCAGAATCCATCGAGCCGTCCGGCGGCGACATAGGCGAGGTCGAGTGCGGCAGCACCGGGGCGGCGCACGCCGCAGGTCGCTTCAGTGATGCTCTTGAACATCTGCACATACTCGTCCAGGTGTTCGAGAGAACGAAACGGAAATCCGGTGCCGATCAGGCAGTCGGCCATCCGTTCGCGCTTTGAAACGCGCAGGCGGCGCTCGTTCATGAACGCGCCGCGGCCGCGTGTTGCGGTAAAAAGCTCGTTGCGTGTCGGGTCGTAGACAACTGCCTGCGTGACGTGCTCGCGATGGCGCAGCGCGATCGACACCGCGTACTGCGGGAAGCCATGAATGAAATTGGTGGTGCCGTCGAGCGGATCGATGATCCACGTGTACTCGGATTTTCCGGAGGCACCTGATTCTTCCGCAAGTATCGCGTGGTCCGGATAGGACTTTAAGACGATTTCCAGAATCGCCTGCTCGGCGGCCTTGTCGACTTCGGTCACGAAATCGCTGCGGCCCTTGCTCGAAACCCGAACCAGATCGAGATCGAGACTGGCGCGATTGATGATCGCGCCGGCCTTGCGGGCGGCCTTGATGGCCGTGTTAAGCATCGGGTGCATGACGAAGCGCGACAGCTCGAACGCTGGCGGCGATTAGACTGGGTGCGCAGTTTAGTGCATCAACCGCCTGAACCTCCCTGCCACGTGTTCGATCGCATTCGCTTTGTGCTGGTTGCGCCGAGTCATCCGGGCAACATTGGCGCTGCTGCGCGCGCGATCAAGACGATGGGGTTTAGCCGGCTCGTGACCGTCAATCCACGCTACGCAGACTACCGTGAGCAAGCCGATGCGATCGCGCTCGCGACCGGCGCCTCCGATGTGCTGGCAGCCAGCGAAAGTTGCGAAACGCTGGTGCAGGCGTTAACCGGCGTGACTACCGCCTACGCGATGAGCGGATATGACCGCGAATTCGGCCCGCCGCTGATTGATATGCGAAGCGCAGCGCTCGATGCAGCGGCGCTGCTTGCGAACGATGCGGAAAGCGAGGTCGCGTTTGTCTTCGGCACCGAACGCGACGGCCTGCTCAATGAAGATGTCGAGCGCTGTCAGTTCTCGTGCGCGATTCCGGCCAATCCGGAATTTTCATCGCTGAATCTGGCGCAGGCCGTGCAGGTGGCGGCGTACGAATGCCAACTGGCATTGCGCAGCGAGCCAGGCATTCAAGAAGCACAGACGCGCTTCGCTGCGAACGAAATGCCAGCGAGCGTCGATTCCCTGGAGAGTTTCTACGCGCATCTCGAAAAGGCGATGGCTGCCATTGGGTACCTCGATCCGAGCGAGCCGAAGCACTTGATGGCGCGGCTGCGGCGATTGTTCAATCGCGCCCGTCCGACACCCACCGAGCTCGACGTTCTGCGCGGCATCAGCGCCGCCATCATCGAGTCGCGCAGCGAACGCGCGGGACGCAAGAAGAAGCTCTAGCTACAATCGTTGGTCATGTTCACCCGCCTGCGCGAAGATATCGATTGCATTCTGCAGCGCGACCCTGCCGCACGTTCGGGCTGGGAGGTGTTGACGTGCTATCCAGGCGTGCACGCGCTATGGATGCATCGACTGGCGCACTTCTGCTGGAACCGTGGGCTGCGATGGCTTGGCCGTTTTATTTCGCACATCGCGCGATTTCTCACCGGGATCGAGATTCATCCGGGGGCGCAAATCGGCCGCTTCGTGTTCATTGACCACGGGATGGGAGTCGTGATCGGAGAAACCGCCGTGGTCGGCGAAGGCTCGACGATTTATCAAGGCGTAACGCTGGGTGGCACTTCGACGATCAAGGGTGCGAAGCGGCATCCAACGCTCGGACGCAACGTGATCGTTGGCGCCGGAGCGAACGTGATAGGAGGGTTCCTGGTGGGCGATCGCGCGCGTATCGGAGCGAACGCGGTAGTGGTCAAAGAAGTGCCGGCCGGTGCGACCGCAGTCGGCAATCCGGCGCGCATCCTGCACAGGGAAACCGACGCGCAGCGCGAAGAAGCCGCCAACCTGATGGGATTCTCAGCCTACGGGATTACGCAGGGTGGCGACGATCCTCTGACCAAGGCGCTGCACGGCTTGATCGATCATGCCGCTTCGCAGCAGCGCGAGATCGAACGCCTGGTTGCGGCGCTCGAACGCAGCGGTATTTCGCTTGACGATGCGAAGAGCGAGGCGCCGAAGGTGGATGCGGCGCAGTTGAACAAGCTTGTAGACGACTGACGCTCGTCGTCCCGGCGCGGGCCGGGACCCAATTTACGATGCTACGAACTTGGACCCCGGCCTTCGCCGGGGTGACGGCCATGTCTGCAATGCGCCGGGATGATGATGGTCAATCGTCAAACAACACCATTCGCGGCTGACCATCGACGAAGTCGAGATACCCGCCGCGAGGCTCGGCTTCATCCAGATCCCAATCCGGCAGCACCCAGCGTTCCGCGCTCGCACCATCCAGATCGATCACATGCGCCGCGGGCCGGTGCGTGTGGCCGTGAATGATGCGCCGTACGCCGGCCTCGTTTAACGCGGCGACAATCGCTTCCGGAGTGACATCCATGATGTCCATCGCCTTCGTCGCCTTTTCAGTCTCGCTTTGCATGCGCGCATTCTTCGCGATCGCGACACGCTGCTCGATCGACTTGCCGAGAAAGTCGCGCTGGAACTCCGGATTGCGGACCATCGATCGAAACTGTTGATACGCCACATCGCGCGTGCACCAGGCATCTCCGTGCGACAGCAACGTGGTGGTGCCTGCGACGTCGGCGATGATCGGGTCGGCCAGCAGCGTGGCGCCGGCCGCGTTCGTAAAACTGTGACCGAGCAGCGGATCGCGATTGCCGTGCATTAGGAACACGCGTTGCCCCGCCGCGGAAGCCGCAGCCAGCGCATCGATTACCGGTGTTGCCGACGGTGCTGCGTCGTCGCCGACCCAGAACTCGAATAGGTCGCCAAGGATTACCAGCTCGCGATGACGCGAAACGTCTTCGTGCATCAACCGCAGAAAGCGCTGCATCGTGCGCGGGCGCTGCGGCGCCAGGTGCAGATCCGACATGAAGATCGGATCGATCAGCGGCTCGATCGATCGCGTGACCGCCAGCGCGGGCGGAGGATCCGTGAGGCTCAAATGATTTCGGCCCGCTCGATGAGCACGTCGACTTCGGGCACGTCCTGATGCGAGCCATGGCGGCCGGTGCGCATCGCCTTGATCTTGTCGACCGCCCCGAGGCCTTCGATCACCTTGCCGAACACGCAGTAACCCCAGCCCTGCGGCGAGGGCGCGGTGTGATTCAGAAACTCGTTGTCGGCAATGTTGATAAAAAATTGCGACGAAGCGGAGTGTGGATCGCCGGTGCGCGCCATTGCGACGGTGTACTTGTCATTGCGCAATCCGTTGCGCGCTTCGTTCTCGATCGGCTCTTCGGCGGTCTTCTGCCGCATGCCGGGCTCGAAGCCGCCGCCCTGGATCATGAAACCGTTGATCACGCGATGAAACAGCGTGCCATCGTAAAACCCGTTGCGAACGTAGTTCACGAAATTGGCCGATGTTTTCGGAGCGCGCTCGTTGTCGAGCTCGATCGTGATCGGGCCGTAGTTGGTGTACAGACGAACCATGTTGACTCCAGTTTTACTTTGCAATTCGTGCAGTCTTGACAACGATCGGCGCGACCGGAACGTTCTGATGCGGCCCGCGGCTATCGGTCGGCGCGGCTCTGATCTTGTCGACCACGTCCATGCCTTCGACCACCTTTCCGAACACTGCATAGCCGTTGCCGTCGGGGTTCGGATAGTCGAGGCGCGCGGCGTTATCGACCACGTTGATGAAGAACTGCGCGCTGGCTGAATCGGGATCGCCACGCCGCGCCATCGCAACCGCGCCGCGCTCGTTCTTCAGGCCATTGCGGCTTTCCAGCGGGATCGTGCCGCGCGTGGCCTTTTCCTTCATGTCGGCGGTAAAGCCGCCGCCCTGAATCATGAAAGTCGGAATTACACGATGGAAGATCGTGCCGTTGTAATGCCCGCTTTTCACGTACGACAGGAAATTTTCGACCGTCTTCGGCGCCGCCTGCGGCGCGAGCTCGATGACGATCGTCCCTTCGCTCGTTTCAAACGCAACGCGCGGTGCCGGCGTTTGCGCAGCGGCGGCAAACGCCAATACGAACGTAGCGGTGGCAATCAAGCGGGTCAGCTTCATGCAGTTTCTCCAAATTTTCTAACGCGAAGGGTTAGGCGAAACGCGCGCCTTCGTGACCATCTCGCGGGCCAGCGCAAGCTTGCCCGATAACGCGCGGTTGCCGGGTTGCAGCGCCGAGGCGCGCTGATAGGCATCGGCCGCCATCTGCAAATAAACGTCGCCCATGTTTTCGTGCGCGGTGGCGTAGTCCGGTCTGGCGAGCAGCGCCATTTCGAGCGATTGACGCGCGCGCTCGAGCTGGCCGTTCGCGGCGTACAGCACTGCGAGGTTGTTGTACGGCTCCGGCAGTTCGGGAAAGTCTTCGGTCAGCTGCTCGAAAACCGTGCGCGCCGTGTCGGTGTCATTCATGTCTGCCAGGATTACGCCACGCACGAATCGCATCTGCGCATTGCGCGGATTCTTGGCCAGATGCTCGTCGGCGCGCTCGAGCGCCTGCTTGCTCCTCCCGGCCGCGATCAGTTTTTGCACCTCTTCAAGCGGCGTCGGATCGATCTGATCGGTTGCAATATCGCCCACCGGCGGCGGAACCGGCTGCGCATGCGCTGTACTACCGATGGCAAGTGCAGCGGCAACGACGAAGCAAATCGGACTGTATTCGGACATTGAAAGTGGCGGAGCGCGAACGGCGCTCGAATGTGCGCATGCTCGCTATACTGCGCGCGATTCTACAACCCGCCCCACTCGGATTTGTCTCATTCGGATTCTCCAATGTCTGCGTTGCGCTGTTGACCCGCGATCGTTCAACCCCGCGCTTGTATTCATCGCCCCGCATTGGCGGGCGCCTTTCGGATAACCGATGCCATTAGAGATTTACAACACGCTGTCGCGCAGCAAGCAGCCGCTGCAGCCGATCGTTCCCGGCCGCGTCGGGCTTTACGTCTGCGGCATGACGACCTACGACTATTGCCATCTGGGCCATGCGCGTTTGTTCATGACGTTCGACATCGTGCAGCGCTGGATGCGCGTGGCGGGTTTGGACGTGACCTACGTTCGCAACATCACCGATGTCGATGACAAGATCATCAAGCGCGCAGCCGAAAACGGCGAAACGGTCGGTGCGTTGACCGAACGATTTATCGGCTATATGCATGAAGACTTTGCCGCGCTTGGCCTGCAGCGGCCCGACATGGAGCCGCGCGCAACCGAATACGTGCCGCAGATGCTCGGCTTGATCGAACTGCTGCAGCAGAAAGAACTCGCCTACCAGGCTGACGATGCGGCCGGCGAGGGCGATGTCAACTTCGCGGTGCGCAAGTTTCCCGGCTACGGCAAGCTCTCTGGCAGATCCCTCGACGAGCTGCGCGCCGGCGAACGCGTCGCCATCGAGCGCAGCAAGCGCGACCCGCTGGACTTCGTGCTGTGGAAGCATGCGAAGCCGGCGGAGCCGCAGTGGCCATCGCGATGGGGCCCGGGGCGGCCCGGTTGGCATATCGAGTGCTCCGCGATGGCGAGCGAAACGCTGGGCAAGACGTTCGACATTCACGGCGGCGGGCCGGACCTGATCTTCCCGCACCACGAAAACGAAATCGCGCAGAGCGAAGGCGCCAACGGCGTGCCGCTCGCCAACCTGTGGATGCATTGCGGCGCATTGAGGGTCGGCGACGAACAGATGTCGAAGTCGCTCGGCAATATGATGACGATTCGCGATGCTTTAAAAAAGTACGACGCTGAAGTGTTGCGTTTTTTCCTGATTCGCCCGCACTATCGAAGCCAGATTGCGTTTACCGAGGCGCTGATCGAAGAAGCGCGCACCGCATTGAGCCGCCTGTACACGGCATTGCGCGACACCGACGCTGATGATGCCCCGCTCGACTGGAACGAGCCGTATGCGCGCCGCTTTTTCGACGCGATGAACGATGATTTCAACACGCCGGTGGCGCTGGCTGCGTTGTTCGATCTCGCCACCGAGGTCAACCGAACCGGGTCGTTGCGGCTTGCGGGACAGTTGCGTGCGCTGGGCGGAACGTTAGGACTGCTGCAGCAGGATCCGACGCAGTTTTTGCGCGGCTCCGATGACGACACCGGCGGCATCGAATTACTGATCGCAACGCGTGCGACGGCCAAGAAAGAAAAAAATTATGCCGAGGCGGATCGCGTTCGCAAAGCGCTGCTCGACAAAGGCATCGTGCTCGAAGACAGTGCCGGCGGAACGACATGGCGGCGACTCTAGAGGCCCCATTGCCTGCGCAAGTCGCCGGCGTTTCGCCGACCTACTGGACGCGAGCCAGGCGCGCACTGGCCACCGGCGATCCAACCATGGCGCGCATCATCGCGGCGTACCCGCGCATCCGGCTGCAATCGCGCGGCGATCCGTTCGTCACCTTGGCGCGCTCGATCACGGGCCAGCAGATTTCAGTCAAGGCAGCCGATGCGGTATGGCGCCGCTTTTGCGCGGCGTGCGGCGAGACGACGCCGAAGGGCATTTTGCGTCGTCGCGCAACCACCTTGCGCCGCTGCGGACTGTCGGATCGCAAGGTTGAATACATTCGCGACCTGGCAGCCCACTTCGTCAGCGGCCGCGTCGATCCAACTCGCTTTGGCGAGCAAGACGACGAACAGATCATCGCCGAGCTGACCGATATCCGTGGCATCGGCCGCTGGACCGCCGAGATGTTTCTGATCTTTAATCTGTTGCGGCCAAACGTGTTGCCGCTGGACGACCTGGGCTTGTTAAAGGCGGTCAGTCTCCATTATCTTGACGGTGCGCCGGTGCTCGGCCGCGATGGGCGCGCGCGCGTGGCGCATGTTGCCGACGCATGGGCGCCTTGGCGCAGCGTCGCAACCTGGTACCTGTGGCGTAGTCTTGATCCGGTTCCGGTCACGTATTGACGATGGCGAAGACCACGTTTCTCGATTTCGAACAGCCGATCGCCGAGCTGGAAGCGAAGATCGACGAGTTGCGCTTCGTGCAGGACGATTCCGCGGTCGACATCTCCGAGGAGATCGACCGGCTGCAGAAAAAAAGCCAGGGCCTGCTGAAGGAAATCTACGCGAAGCTTTCGCCGTGGCAGGTTTCGCAACTGGCGCGCCATCCGCAACGCCCGTACACGCTTGACTACGTCGGCGACATCTTCACCGACTTTCACGAGCTGCACGGTGACCGCTCGTTTTCGGACGATCTGTCGATCATCGGCGGCATCGCGCGTTTCAACGGCCAGCCGGTCATGGTGCTCGGCCATCAGAAGGGGCGCGACACGAAGGAGCGTGCGCTGCGCAACTTCGGCATGAGCAAGCCCGAGGGCTATCGCAAGGCGCTGCGCTTGATGAAGCTCGCCGAAAAGTTCGGCTTGCCGCTCTTCACCTTTGTGGACACGCCCGGCGCCTATCCTGGCATCGACGC
>CAZKNV010000002.1:0-41733 GCA_964554145.1 uncultured Burkholderiaceae bacterium | reverse complement strand
CGCTCGACGCCGATGTGCACGCGAAGAAGCTGCGCGAGCAGCAGACGCTCGAGGACCTCGAGGCGCAGTGGGATCTCGCGCAGCAGCAGTTCAATGAAGCCGGCGCCGAGCTGCCCCTCGAGGTCGAGGCCGCCTTCAACGAACGGCGCGAAGAGCTGCAGGAATGAGCGCCGTGCTCTCTGCCTCCACTCGCCGCCGCTTGCTCGCCGTAGCCACGTGGCTTGACGGGCTGGCGGCCGCCATTCGCGCGTACTGCAAACGCAACACACCGAAAAGAACAAAGGCACTCTCGTGAACACCAACACCGTCTCATTCATCAACCGCGGTCTCATCGACCTGCGTGCCGTGCGCACGTTCGGCATGTCCGCCAAGGAATGCGACAACCCCATCGGCTTCTTCGGCACCGGGTTCAAGTACGCAGTCGCCATCTGCCTGCGGCTCGGCTGCAAGGTCACGATGTGGCGAGGCCTGGAGCGCTTCGACTTCGACACCGGTGACGCAGAGCTGCGTGGCGCGTCGTTCAAGGTCGCGCGCATGGCCGGCGAAGAACTCGCCTTCACCACCGAGCTCGGCAAGACCTGGGAGCCCTGGCAGGCCTTCCGCGAGATGTACTGCAACGCGCTCGATGAGGGCGGCTCGGTGTTCGCCGGCGACGCGGATCCAGCTGAGGATCACACAACGATCGTCGTGACCGGAGAGCCTATCTACGTCGCGTATCTCGACCGCGCCAATATCGTCCTGCAAGCGCAGCCGCGATGGGCGACGAGCACCGTGCATGTGCACGAGCGACATGGACACCACGGCTACTTCCGAGGCATCCGTGCGGCGAAGCTCGAGCGGCACGCGTGCTTTACCTACAACGTCCTTAAAAACCTCGACTTGACCGAGGACCGGACGATCAAAAATATCTACGCGTTCAACGGCGCGGTGCGAGACGCCGTGCTCACCACCGACAACGCCGAGTTCGCGTGCGCCTTCCTACGCTGCGAGCGGGACACATTCGAGGCGGGGCTCGACCTCGACGGTTGGACCACGCCGAGCGAGACGTTCCTCAAGGCCTGCGAGCTCGTCACCTTCCGCAACATCGCCAATTCAAGCGCGCTCAAGGTTTATCGAAAGCATCGAAAGATCGAGCTGGTGCCTGACGCCACGCCACTCAACCGAATTGAAATGCTGCAGCTGGCGCGTGCCACGAAGTTCGTCGAGTTCATGGGGTACAAGCTGGACGAATTCCCCATTGTCGTGACCACGGATCTCGACGATCACATCTGGGGTCGCGCGTACGAAGGCCGCATTTACATCAACCGCAGCGCCTTCGGGCATGGCACGAAAGTCGTCGCCGGCACGCTGATCGAGGAATACATCCACCTGCGCCACAAGCTTGACGATGAGAGCCGCCAGCTGCAGAACCACCTGCTGAACGCGCTCGTGAGCATGGGCGAACTTGCGTACGGAGAGCCGGTATGAAGGCCATTTTTTTCGATACGGAAACGACCGGCCTTCCGCTATTCAGCGAGCCTTCCGAGGATCCGCGCCAGCCGCACATCATTCAGCTCGCCGCGCTCCTGGTCGACCTCGACACGCGCAAGACGATCGCCTCGCTCGGTTGGGAGATCCCCGAGGACGTCGTGAAGATCCACGGCATCACGACCGCCTACGCGCGATCGGTGGGCGTGCCCGAGCCGCTTGCCGTGCAGCTCTTCCTCGAGCTGTGGAGCCGCGCCGACGTTCGCATCGGCCATAACGAGCAGTTCGACGCACGCATCGTGCGGTGCGCGCTGCATCGGTACACGCATCTGACCGAACGGGCGCCGTTGTGGAAGGCGGGACGGTCCGAGTGCACGCAGATCCTCGCGACGCCGATTCTGAAACTGCCGCCGACCGCGAAGATGGTGGCGGCGGGTTTCAACAAACACAAGAGCGCGAACCTGCGCGAGGCGTACCTGCACTTCATGGGCCGCGAGCTCGAGGACGCGCACAGCGCGATCGCCGATGCGCGGGGCTGCCTCGAGGTGTACTTCGCGATGAAGGCGCCGCGAGCGATTCCCGCGGCCGCGGCTGGCGTGCACGCCTAACCACGTGGCGCTCGTGACCATCATTTCCGACGCCTCGTATTGCCCGCGCACCCACGCGGCCGGCTACGGCTTTTGGGCGGTGTCGGAGCGAGGCCGGCACGGCGGCAGCGGCAGCTTCAAGGCCAAGCTACCCGGCTCACTCTTCGCCGAGACCTGCGCCATCGTGAACGCCCTCTTCATCGCAACGAGGCTCGGCATCGCAGCGGCCGGCGATCGCGTCCTGGTGCAGACGGATTGCCAAGTCGCGATCCGTGCGCTCGAAGGCAAGATGAAGCGCCGCACTATCAACGCGAAACGAAACGTGCTGCTGCGTGATGCCGTCGAGAGATTCAACGTGTTCGTTCGCGAGCACGCGCTGACGATCGAATTCAGATACGTGCAGGGCCACAGTCGCGTACAGGACCAGCGCTCAAAGGCGCAGCGCCACGCTGATGCACGAGCCCGCGCAGGCATGGAAAAAGCCCGCGCGAAGGTCGTCTCCTAACCACCTCCATAACCACAAGAGGCTCCCATGTCCACCGCAACAGCACCCCGTCCCTGGTCGAAGAAGGACCTGCAGATCATGCGCAGCTGCGCGAAGCGGAAGATGTCCGCGCGTGAGACCGCAGGCCTGCTCGGCCGCACCCGCGGCGCCGTGGCGTTCAAAGCCATGAAGATCGGCTGCAGCTTCCGGGCGATCCGTCAGCCCGCCGGCGTGCAGCGGCGCAGGTTCCGCAAGCGCGCGAGGAAGGCGGCGTGAAACATCAACAAACTCGAATCACACCCGCGGCTCTCGCCGCCGCGGCCGCCGGCGACATGCAGAACGCCATGGTCGCTGCCACGCCTGGCGGAATCGAAGCACAGGAAGCCGCCGGCCAGGCGATGCTGGTCGCAATCGAGCAGCTGCCGAAAGATCTTGGCGTGAGCCGTGAACAGCTCGAGGCAATCGGCTTCGTGTTCGGTGCCGACGTCGACGACCTTTTCGTGACGGCGCGCCTTCCGCCTGGCTGGTCGAAGCGCGCGAGCGATCACTCGATGCATTCTGACCTGGTCGACGACAAAGGGCGGGTGCGCGCGAACATCTTCTACAAAGCGGCCTTCTACGACCGCCGTGCGCATCTCAGCTTCGATCGCCGGTTCCGGATCGAAAGTTTCGATGACGGCAGCTCTCCCGAGAAGTACTCGGTCACCGTGAAAGACGCGGGCACGCCGCTCAAATCGTTTGGCGAGTACGACCGCGGTAATTACGACGCGGCTCGACCCATCGTCAAAGAGGCGGAGGCTTGGCTAGATGCCACGTACCCGGAGCGAGCCGACCCGCTCGCGTATTGGGATTGATGTTCACCCGTCTGCAACGCGCGTCGCTGGACGATGTGCGTGCAGGGCGCGCCGGCCAGTGTCAGCCGGTCGGTGCGTCTTTCTCTAACTTCTAATGTTCGACGCTGGCGCCAACTCCTGGGAGGGCGAATTCGTGATTACCTGCAAACACTGCAAGGCTGAGAAGCCTGAGTCCGAGATGTCGATCTGGGCGGGCAAGCCGTCCAAGGTCTGCATCGAATGTAAGCCCAAGCACCAGGTGGGCGGCGGCGCTCGGCGTACCGATAGTAACGGGGGGGGGCAGCTCGAAAAAAAGTCCGGCCGCTGCGCGCAACGGCAAGCGTGCGGCGGCAGATCTCGCGCTCACGCTTCCCGCTGGCGGTTTCGGCGTGAACGCCTCGATCACCGACGAGGGCTATCTGCAGCTCACGCAAGCGAACGATGGCGCCGAGGCGGACAACATCTGCCTGACGCGATACGAGGCGAAGCAGCTCTTCGACAAGTTCGGCGAGTGGATTGTTGAGCCGTGAGCAAATCGAACTCCATCCCCTACGAAGACTGCGTCGGCGGCGACAACGCGCTCAACGCGACGGCGAAGATCCTCGAGAAGTTCGGCTGCCAGAGCTTCGGCCACATGATCGACGCCGAGCGCGGTATGACGATCGTGCATTTCAAGTGGCGTGGCCAGCAGATCAGCCTCGAGGCGAGTTGGAAGGGCTACGCCGCCGCCTACAAGAAGGCGCACCCCAACCACAGCGACGCTCGCGCGCTCGAGCTCGCAAAGCGCGCCGTGTGCTCGTGCCTTCGCGATTGGGTGAAGGGCCAGATCACGGCCGTCGAGTGCGGCGTGATGAGCTTCGGCGCCGTGTTCATGCCGCACATGCTTCTACCTACCGGCGAGCGCGTCATCGATCGCGTGACCGGTCCGAACGGGCTGCTCAGGCTGGGGAGTGAATGATGGCAACACGACGCGTTACACAAGATGTCGGCGGCTATCGGCGTATCGAGCTCGATGCCGAGCTTCATCTCGAGCCTGAAATCGTATCTGGCCATTGGGGTCAGCCCGAGCTCCAACTCGCAGTGTCGCGACGGCTGTCGTCAGGCGTCTTCGAAGTCACGAAACTTCGAGTGAAAATTCCGCGCGAGACCGTCACGCGACTGCTTCGCGAGATCCACAAGCTGCACGAACGCGAGCACGCGCAGATCGCCGAGGACTTGGCGGCTCTGAAGGTGACGTCGTGAGGACCTGCATCGTCTGCCGCTGCACAGAAGAACGCGCGTGCGAGGAAGGCTGCTCGTGGGCGCTAACCATCGGACGCAACGAGGGGCTGTGCACGGCGTGCCCTGTTCCCGTGCCCGCAAAGCGGTTGACGCCCAAGCAACGTGTGCAGCGTAAGAAGCTTGAGAGGCGCGTCTTTCATCGCGACCAGGTCCTGCAGTACTCAATCGACCGAGCGCACCGCGCGCGCGACGAGTTCGAGCGTGGCGTTGAACAACGGCGCGATTTTGAACGCGCGTTAGCGGGCACATGAGCGACTCAGCAATCGAGCGCCAGACACAGGTCATCTTCTGCGTCTCGTGCACCAGGGAAATTACCGACGATCATGGTGAGTGCGCGGCAACCGACGCCCTTCGCGAACTCGTCGAGCTCAAGCGCATGAAGGACGCGGGCACGACGCCGGCGGAGTACGAGCGGCGAAAGGCGATCGCGTGGCGCGAGGCGTTTCGGGTTTGTGGCGTGATTGGGGAGCCGAAAGCATGACCGATCCGAAGCGCACGCCGACGATCGAAGAGCAGATCGCGTACATGCAACGCCGCTTACCGCAGATGAATACGCACGTGAGCGACATGACGACGGCGATCCTTTCGTCGCTTCGCTCCCACGACGCGCTGGTCGCGGCGCTGGAAGCGATCTGCAACATGTGGGGACGCCCCGCCAATGAGCCCGGCCCGTCGCTCGGCGAACTCATCGAGAACGGGCGCGCCGCCCTCAAGGCCACTACGCACAATCAGGAATCAGTGAAATGAAGACGTATTTCGCAACCAGCCTGCATGACGACGAGGCGACCGCGCGCGCCTTCATGCCGGTGTCATCCCGTCCTGTGCCGGTGTATCTGGCTGCCGACCTCAAGCCAGACGCGCGCGATGGTCGCTGCGCTTGCACATGGTCCGGGGACAAGCTCGCTGTGATCTGCCTCGCGCACCTGACGGCAGCGCGAGACTTCGAGAGCGACGAAGGTCTGGTGAAGGTTCCGCGCCAGTTGATCGAGCGGGCTATGGAGTCGTGCAAGGTCAATAACGACGGCGACGCGTGGCGCGACTTGATCGCACTGCTAGACCCGAACGCCTTCCCGGATCGCGCGGCTGACGTGCTCGCCACTGCTAAATAATCAGGAATACGGTCAATGAACGATCTGGAAGAAAGAAACACGACGTTTGCGCTCGCGCAGTTGGCCGCCATGAAGGGGCCGGCGCGATCCGGCAATGATGTGTTCATCGATGGGCATGTGGTTCCGAATATGTGGATGAAGGAAAGCGACACGATGGTCGAGTTGTTCTTCCCTGGTCCCGTTGCGTATCAGTTTCCGAAGGATATTGCTGCGCACGTTGCGCACGCTTGCGCGAAGGCAATGGCAATCGGCGCGGGGCATTCGCACATCTCTTCAGAGCACGCAGTCACCAAGAGTTACGGGCCGAAGGCCGTCTGCCTGTCAGAACTGCCTACCAAATAGTCACGAGTATGTGAAGTGAGCGAAGACCCCGCCCCCTACTTCGTCACGACCGACGCCGAGCGGGAGATCGACGAGCTCGTCAAACGCATGCAGGCCGCGCACTCCCCTTCGCTCAAAGCGTTCTGGGGCCGGCGCCTGGTCGAGGCGAAAAAGAAAGCTGGCGGGTACCCGGAGCTGCAGGGGCCGCTCACGGTCGAGACGGTGGATGCGTTGGCCAGGCACGAGGCGCAGTCCTCCGTGATGAACCTCGAAGGCGAGCGCTTCGATGAGGATCCGCGATGAGCGCTACCTACTACCTGCTCGAGTTCAACGGCTGGGAGTTTCGCGTCATGGCGTCGCGCCTCAACCGCGCGACCGGGGCCACCGAGCACCACCAGGTGGGAAAGACGAGCGGTGATCTGCAGCTGGCGATGAGGTCCGCCGCGGCCGAACTCGGTGGCGCCACGATCAGCGTGCCGCTCGAGGTGGCGCAGAAATGAGCGAGCGTCCCGCCGATGAGATTAAGATGCGCCCGATCCTCGGACGCCCCAGCGCAGAACTAGAACTCGAACTTCTGAGAGAAGCCATCGATGCCAAACGACAGCGGGAAGGCGGCGTGCTACGTCCGCTCGAGCAAAGACCGCTCGGACATCAGCCCGCAGACACAGCTGCAAGCTCTCGAGAAACTCGCCGCCTCACGCTCGTTGTCAATCGTCGAGACGTTTGAGGACGCGGTCGAGTCCGGATCCGCCGAAGATCGCCCGGGCTTCGAGCGCCTGCGCCGAGCCATCAACGATCCGAATCGCGGCTGGCGCTATCTGCTGGTTTACGACACCTCGCGCATCGCGCGCCGGCGTTACATAGCGCAGGCCGTCAAGCACCAGGCGAAGAAACGCGGCGTCGTCATCGTGTTCGCAAGCATGCCGGCCGACATGGATGCCGTCTCCGAGCTCGTGCTCGAGTCCGTCTTCGAGGCCTTCGACGAAGCGCACTCGCTGACGTCACGAAAGAAGGGTCTCGCCGGCATGGCCGAGAATGTGCGCCAGGGCTGGCGTGCTGGCGGCCGCGCGCCTCACGGCTATCAACTCAAGAGCTTTCCGACTGGCGCAATCCGTGAAGGTCGGCCGGTGACGAAAACCAAGCTCGAGCCCGGCGCCAGTGCCCACCAGGTGCGCAGCTTCCTCAAGGCTCGTGTGTCTGGTGTTCCACGTGGAGTAGCGCGCGTGCAGTGCGGCCTAACAATCGCGGACACATCGCTGATCGGCATGGAGTGGAACGCGCTGACCTACGCCGGGCACACGGTGTGGAACGTGCACCGCGAAGCCGGATCCGGATCGAAGCGCCGGCCGCGCGCCGAGTGGCATATCAAACGGGATACACACGAGGCGCTCATCACCGAGCGCGAAGCGGAAACCATTCTCGCGCAGCTCGAGACGAGCGACATGTCGGCGGCGAAACGCCGAGCGAGGGCCGCCGGCTCCCGGTTCCTGCTGTCGGGCCTGCTGTATTCGACCGATGGCAGATCCTGGTTGGGGCACGGCGCCCACTACCGACTGCGCAAGTGCGGTGAGCTCGCTGGCCGTATCGTCCCGGCGCAGCGCATCGAAGCGGTCGTCATCGAGACGCTGCAGGCCTTCCGCACCTCAGATGACTACCTCGCCTGGCTGCTCACCCAATCGCGGCACAGCGAGCTGGCGGCTTCGCCAGGCCATGACATTCGTGGGCAGATCCGAAAGCTCGAGCGCGAACGCCTGCGGGCCGCCGAGCTGTCCGTCACCGAGGGCGCTGGCGACAGTTACGCGCGCGTCATCGAGACGTGCGGCCGGAAGATTGCTGCCCTGACGCACGAACTTGAGGCGGTTGAGCGTGAGGTGGCGACCAGTGGTGACCTGAGATCGATGGGGGTCGAGGAGCTGCGGGAGTACATCGACTCCGAAGATCCGGCCAAGGTCGTCCGAAAACTCGTCGCCCGGGTGGTTCTGGAGCCCACCCTCGACTGCCAGATCCGGGTCCGCCAGGCCTCGTATAACGAAGCGTGGCGGGATATGGCGTCCCCAAAGGGATTCGAGGGCCAACCACAGGGGGTCATTCTCCGTCCCGCGCCTGGCTGGTGGCGTTTGGCGGGGTAGCGATCCTTGGGGTCAGCGGGCCGGCAGGTCGCCCCGGTTCTCAGTCGTCTCCCCATCCCCGTACGTCACCGACGGCGCTTCGCGGTCGAGGCTTGGGCCCCGAAACCTGAGCCGGACCCTCGAACCCTGCCGGAATGGTACCCGTACTTGCGCACGCTCAAGTTCCAGCCATCCAGCCCCATCTCCCGGCCCTTGCTGTGGACACCGCGCCAGCCACTACGATGGGCGCCGGATGTCGCCCGGCTATCACATCACGTACATCTACTGCCTCGGCTGCCCGCACCAGGTGAACCTCGTGCTGCCGAGGAATGCGCTCGTCGGTGCGCAACGCCGCCTTCGTTGCACGAAGTGTGGCCACCTCGGCGCCCAGCTGAGTCTCTCGTGGAAATGGGGAAAGCGACCACCGTTCGATCCGGTTCCGGGGACATAAAAAAGCCCGGCACGAGGCCGGGCTCAAGTTCCCCACAGCAAGAATCGGTCAGCTAAGTCGGCGTCGAATAGAAGGCGGTGGCGTCCACGATCCAGGTGAGCACCTGCTTCGCCTTCACCCGCGTTTCGGGCGTCAACACGCCATCCCCGATGCGAAGCTGCAGCTCCTGGGCGATGACATCGATGAGCGCGAGCGCCAGCACCTTGTCGGCGGTGTCGAGGTCCGCGGGGATCAGCTCGAGGATGTGCGACTTGAAAGCATCGAGCGTGAAGCCCTCGCCCTCGATCGCATTCATGGCCTGATTCGCAAACGACGCCACGCGCGCGGCTCGCTGGATGTTGGCGCCAGGTCCCGCCTGATCGACGTACTTCATGGTCGCGTAGCTGATCGCGAGTTTCACGGTGGCGCCGTGCTCGCCGAGCTTCAGGGACTCGCACGCGGGCAGCGCGGCGAGAGAAAGCGCGAGGACCGCGCCGAGAATGAGTCGTTTCACTGGGCATCTCCGTTGGTGGAAGCGCGTTGCCGCGCGAAGAAGTAGTTGCCGGCATCCTTCGACTGCTGCATGGCGCCGGTGGCGAACATGGTGAGAAGCCCGATCTCGATCTTGCTGAGCGACTCCCAGAAAAGAGCCATCACGACGAACATGCCGACGAAGATCAGGCCGTAGAAGAAGGCGAGCGAGATCTGCGCGAGCGCGAGGGTGCGTTCCATGTCGGTGCTCCTAGTTCGCCGCGACGCCGGTCGGCGGATTGGGGAACTTGATCGTCAGCTGCAGCGGCACGGCGGTCACAGAGGAGCCGGCGGTCGTGGTCTTGCTCGCGACATTCGATAGCGCCGACTCCAGGCCCAGGGTGTTGAATGCACGCACCCCGAAAAACCAGACGCCGGGCGTGAGGGCTGGGCTCGTCCAGCTGGTGGCCGGGGTCTGCTGATACACAGAATTCGACAGGTCGGCCGCCGAGTTTCCGTATTGGATTCGGTAGCCGGCGAGATCCGTGAGCGCGCTGCCGTCGGTGTTGGCGGTCGACGCGGCCCAGGTCAACGCCACGACGGTGACGCCTGGCCAGTTGCAGATGAGCGCGTAGGTCTTCGAGCTTGTGACTGAGGCGAGGAGCGCGGTGCCGGTGGCAGCTTTGGCGCCAGTCCAATCGGTGGCGCCTGCCGCGGTGCAGCCGGTGGCCGCGGGCGTCGTCGACCAGGTCAGGCGCGGCGTGACGCTCTGCCCGTTGTTGGTCGTGGTCTCGAGACCGAACGTAACCGATGGCGTCTGCGAGTAGATTGGCGCGGCAAATGCGAGCGCTGCGAGCAGAAGAAGCCGTTTCATGTGAACTCCGAAGTTCCGGCGGTTGGCCGGATGTGAATGGAATGCGTTTCCTTAGCGCCTAACAGGTCGCGCAAGGCTGTAAGGGAGTTCCTGCTATCGAGTACGCAGTGCCGCTGGCTATCAATGCCATGCGTGCGGCCTACGAGAATGCAGCCCTCGATGTGGTCTACGTTGTTGCCTGAGTGAATAAGGATCGCATCGCGCCCCCACTTCTGCCCCGCAGGCCTGCCGCCTGGCGCGTAGACGCCAAGCGCTGGATTCACCAGATGCCACACGCCGGCCGGATACTTCTGGCTGAAGTGAGGACGCGCGATGTAGGTGCCATCGGGGATGCACGACTCGATGAGCGCGCCTTCACGCCTCTGTCCACCTGGCCCGTCTGGATCAGCTCGCCAGCCTTCCTCTAGCGTTGCCAGTTTCAGTTGGCCAATGAACAGCCAGCCGAGAGTTACGTCAGGGAGGAAAGCGTGTCTGACCAGCGTGCCGTTCATCGACACACCGGCCGAGGCTCATCGATATTGGCGATCTCGCGCAGGTTCGCCCGCAGCTCATCGACGCGACGAATGACCACATCGCGCGTGCGCTCATCGGTCGATGCACAGAAGATGCGACCCTGCTCGCGAATCTCGGCCTGAATCTGAATCTGCGCGGATATCTTCGATGAGCGCTGTAGGGCCTCAACGTCGGCCGCTCGTGCGAAGGGGGCTGCGAAGCCAGCAAAAGCTAACCAGCCGCACACCCATGCGATATGGGCGCTCACGATGAATACCCAGCCGGTTCGTATGAGAAGCCGTTGATGTTCGGGCTTGAGTCCGAGCCCAAGAGCGAGAGCTTCCGATGCTTTTTGCAACATGTGTTCTTGGGTCTTTCGGTGGCGGCGGTCCGGGGTTGGGTGGGCTTGCGGGCAATACGGGCTTTCGAGGTTGCTTTCCCTGCTGATGTGCGCATGATCAAATTCAACATGTTTCTCCCCAAAGGCCTGCTGAAATGGCTCAGGGACCGCGCGAAGCAAGAAGGTGTTCCAACATCGGAAGTCGTACGCCGCGCGCTTCTGGAATTCATGCAAAGGAATGACAAATGAACAACGCACTGAAAGCTGCGATCCTGTCTCTCGCCCTTGCTGGTTGCGGCGGTACTGGGGCGGCGGATGATGTTGCGGCGCCCGCCGCCAACGCGCCCGTTAAGGTCTCTGGCGTCACCACGGTCATCCTTTTGGGTGGCGGCGCCAATGACACCCTGAGCGGCGCGGGCATGGTCCCGGTTGGCCCGACGCTGGTGAGAGCAGGCTTCTCTGTGCTGACGCTGGACCTCCCTTGCCACGGCGCGGATGGCGATGGAGGCCTTACCTGCTGGCGCAGCCGTATCGAGGGAGGGGATGAGAAGTTGTTCACCAACTTCTGCGCGCGACTGTCGAAAGAAATCGACGCGCTTGAAGTGACGAGCATCGTCGCTGTGGGCATTTCGCGCGGCGCCTACGTGGCCCTTACCTGCGCGGCATACGATTCTCGTATCTCGGCGATTGGTCTCATTGCGCCCGTGACCGACTTGCAGCGGCTGGAAGAATTCAACGGCTACGCTGTCAACAAGGAGGTGTTCGGCCTCGCCCAGCATCGCGCCGTGCTGGCCAATCGCCCCATGATGTTGCGAATGAACCGCACCGATCCGCGCGTTGGCACTGACGCAGCGCTCGCCTTTATCGAGGGATTCCCGCGCGTCATCGTTGAGATCATCGAAGCGACCGGGCACGGCGTTCCAGAGGATGGCAGTACGGCGATGTGGGTCAGGTCGCTGCATTAGCGCCTCCCCCGCCGTTCACGAATTCATCGAAGCGGCCGGCGACAATGACGCCGGAGGTTTTCTGCACCAGATCGTTGAGCAGTTTCACCTCATCGATCGAGAGATCCACAGGATCGGCGCCAGTCACGATGCGCATCGCGAGCTTGAAGCGCGCCACCTTCATCGTCGGCTGATCCTCCGGGCCGCCGCCTAACAGCGCGTTCTCGGCGACGTAGCGAAAAGTCAGATCATCGGCGCCGAGCTTGGCGGCCGTGCCGTTCAGGAGCATCACGGGCTTGGAGAAATCGAACTTCATGGGTTGTCTGCCTGCTTTGGGAAACTCGCTTTTACGGCGAGCACGCGCGCGCGCATCGCCACTGCTGCCTCGCCGCCCTTCCAGATCGCGTCCAACTGATCGGCAATCGTCGGGTAGCTCGCGCGGCGTGGGGCGGTGTGATCCTCGCAGGCGTACCAGCCACCATCGTCGAGCTGCACGCAATCCGCCTCGCACTCGGTGAATCCATCGGGCTTGGGGTTCCTGACAACCGGCAGGCGCTCGATGAGCTTGGCGCCGTCCTCATCACGCATCGGGCGGCCGAGCGCATCGAGGCGGGTGCGCTCCACGTGCTCAGTCTGGTAGTCCCACGGGCCGATGTGCACGACGCGCCCTTCGGCGTCTCTAACGACAATGCGTTTTTCGCGCTTCATTTAGCAACCCATCCAGTATTGGTACCCGTCCCGCTTTCCTTGAAGTACACGGATGTGACGGCGCCACCGGACTTGTTCTGATAAATGCCGCTGGGGTTGGCAGTCACGACGCCATTGGGCGAGCCGGTGCCGTTGAACAAACCGATGTCGGCGGCGGCGGATGTGAGGATCGCGCCAGTGTTGCCGCCCGCATGCGACAGCCAGATGTTGGCCGTGGCCGAGATCTGGATGTTGCTCGCTGCCTTCTCGTTCACCATTCGCATGGTGTTGTTGATGCCACCGAAATCGAAGCCGAAGTATCCCTTGCGGGTGGTGTTGTCGTCTTCAACGAAAGATCCGTAGGCGCCGCCGATGTCATCGACGCGCGGGGAGCGGATCCGCCACCCTTCTTCCGCCCCAACGAATACGATGGCGCTCGATGTTCCAGAGATCAGCAATCGAAGCTGATCGGCGACGCCAAACAGCAGCGGAATGTTGAGCCCCGTGTGATAGACGATCTGCCTGCCGGTAACTCCGGAGCCCGTCAGGTACTCCCCATACGCCGCGCCACACACCGCGATGTTCATCGCAGAGTCCGCGCCCAGGCCGCTCTGGCCCACGGCAATCGCAACTTTTGCCGTGGCCAGCGCGCCGTTGTTGACGTTCCAGAAGAAGACGCCGGTATTGAGATTCAGATCCCAGCGCGTGACGCCTGGATCATCTCCATTCATCGCCTGCGCCCTGCTCAGCATCACGGCCGGATTCGGTACGTTGCCGCTGTCGACCGCGAGGGTGAAGGTCGTGATACCGAGCGCGAAGACGCAGGCCTGCACGCGAGCGTTCACGCCGGTGCCGCCGGTGCCGAGGATGCGCACGCGGCTCGCGAACGGATAGCGCGCCGTCACATCGCCCGGCACCGAGAAGGAGGTCGCGCTGATGTAGGTGGGCTGGTCGCCGAAGTTTAGCCAGTTCGGATTGATGTAGTAGGGGTCCCGTCGCGGGTCCCCGTACGTGTAGATGTGCGTATCGGGCACGATGCCCGCCGTGGTCTCTTGCGCGCTTGTTGGCCAGAGCGCGCCGCCGATGAAGCTCTGCGAAACGATCAGATTGATCAGCGCGACGATTTCGGCATAGCTCATGGCCGCCGTGATGTTGTCGACCGTCCAGATCGGCCGCGTCGGCGGATCTGTATCCCCGGCAGGCGCCAGCACGAACTTGTATGTCAGCGCCTGATCAAGCCAGATGTGCCCCTCACCGCGGAAGTCGAGCACGATAGGATTCGTGTTCGTCGGGCCGCCGCTTGAATCCTTGTACGTCGCGATCTTCGTCGAAGTGCCAGCGATGTAAGTGAACAGCTGGCCGCCGACGAGCGGCGCGCCGTTGTTGTCGAAGAACTTCTGTATGGGCAGCGGCGAGAGGTTCATGCGATCGACCACATGACCGTGATGTCGTTGTTGAGGCCCTTGGCGCCCGCGGCAGTGAAGCCGGTGGAGTTACCGCCAATCTGGAAAGTGATCGTTCCCGGAAACGCCGGACTCGTGAACGCACGGATATTGCTCACCGTCGCAGAGTTGTCGAGGAAGCTCGAATCGGCGACTGGGAACACCTGCGATGCATTCACAGGGGTCAGAAACACGGGAACGCCGGTGAGCGTGCAGGCGGTGGAGTTGCTGACGCCGGCGAGCACGGGAATGCGCACGGCCACAATGCGACCTGAGAGCGCATAGCGGCAGGTGCCGGCCTCAACGGTCGTGATGCCAGTGATCGTGCCGGTGAACGTGCCCGAGCTGGCCGGAGAGGAAGTTAGAGTCCAGACCCCAGACTTCAGCACCACCGAGGTCATTTGATTGAGCACGATGGCGCCGGGCGCGAGAGGGTTGCCTCCGGTGTCGGCAATCGGGAGCGCGCCAAGCCCGTTCACGTTGAGTGTGCTCGGTCCGGTGTTGGTGCTCGATGGAATCCAGTAGATCACGATGCCATCGACGTAGGAGGCGAAGCTGGCATCGAAGGTGAGGACGTAGGCGTTCACGCTGCCAGAATCAATTCCTCCGTACAGCGTGATCAGCTGGTTCTCGACGATCTGATCCACGGTCCAGATCGACTGCGTCGGTGGATCTGTGTCGGTGGGTGGCGAGAGCACGAATTTGTAGGCGACGTTCGGCGGAATCCAAACATCGCACTCGCCGCGGAAGTTCAAAATGATCGGATTGGCGTTGACCAACGACAGGGACGAGTCACCGTAAGTGGTGCGCTTGCTGGATGTGCCGGCCGCATAGGTGAACAGCTTCCCGCCGACCAAAGGCCTACCGTTATTGTCAAAAAACTGCTGCTTGGCGTTCGGAGTTAGGACGTTCGGCACAGTCGCTACCCGCCCACAGCGCTATCATTCGGCGCATGCACATACCCATCGGGCTCGCGCTGCTGATCTACTTCGCCTGTGTGGCGCCGGGCCTCTACCGCCGATGGAAGGGCGAGCGCGACGCGCGACGCGCATTCGCGGTTGGCGCCGGGTTGACGAAGCGCTGAGCTCACGGCTTCTTCACCTTGGAGAGATCCGAGAGCTTCGTTAAGCCCGCTCCTGGCGCGAAGGTTTCCTCCGCCTGCTTCTTCACCTTGTTCTCGTTCAGTTGCTTGCGGATCGTCGAGGCGATCGGGATGCCGCCGGCCTTGAAGTCGACAATTCCTTCGAGCGCATCGGCCGCCTTCTCCGCCGCGGCCGAGACGAAGGTGTTCGAGTTGTTGGCGAAGCTGCCCTTGGGTTGAAACTGCGTGTAGCGGGCGACGTCACCCAAGGTGCGCGCAGTCTCGGCAGTCTTCGGGTCGAGCAGTGAAAAGAGCTTCGGTTCGAGCGCCTGCAGCGCCTTGTTGAATCCGGCCTGCGTAAAGTTTCCGTTGTAGCCAGGATCGATGCCGGCGGACTTTCGCAGGTGATCGAGCGTGGCCACGCGAAGGGTCTGAAGCGCTGATGGATCATCGGCCATCGCCGCGGCGAGCCTCTCGACGTTGTCGCGCGCGCCGTTGACGACGTACTTCTGCACGAAGACGTCCGGCGTCACGCTTTCATTGACCGCAGCCTTGTAGGCAGGATCCGCGAGCAGTGAGTCGAAGCGGGCCTTGGCGGCCTGGCGCGCATCGTCGGCAAGAGCCTTCAAGTTCGCGGCCGCCCCTTCCATCGGCAGCTGCTCGAGCGCCTCGCGCACCAGGTTGATGGCTGCCTCGGCATTTCCGTCGCCGGCGCGATCGGCTTTGCGGCCGGCGGTGGCGAGGTTGGTGCGCAGGTTCTCGAACTGCTCGAAAGTCATCTGCCCGGCGTTGTCGCGAAAATCATCGAGATCGCCACGCACCTCTGCCGGCAGATAGCGCGTCTTCATCTTCTTCGCGAGAGCTGCGTCGGCCGCGCTTACAAAGGTGCGTCCGTTCACCGGGAACTGGCCACCGTTGGCCTCCTCGAGCGCCTTGTACTTCGCCGAGATCTCCGTGCGGCGCGCGTCGTCGATCGCCTGGTAGCGACCGATCAGCGTGTCGGCGTGCTCGGTCGCGTTGGTCGAGAACACCTCGGGGCCGTTCTCGTCGCGCAGCGCGCGTAGGTTTTCGACAAGCGCGGTGTTCTGCTCTTTGAACCCTTTCGAATACGCCTCGTGTTTGCCGCGCGCGTTGAGCTCGAGAGAGATCAGCCGCTCATCGCCGAGCGCCTGGCCCTCGGAGAGGCGCACCTTCACCGGCAGCGAGTCGGCTTGGATCTGGCGCGCGAGAACTTCGGGATTCACGGCCCCGCCCGTCTGCTGCACGGCCTTCTCGACGGCGACGCGCAATTCCGGCGAGAGCTTTTGCAGGTCGACGGCCGCGCTGGAGGCCCCCATGGATTGTTTGGAAGCCGCGGCGTTGAGCTTCGCCTGTGCGTCGGCACTAGCATCGTCGGCAGTGGCTTTGCGCGCAGGCCGCACAGTCGGCGCATCGGGAGAGTCGGTGAGGCGCGAGGCAGCCATACCAGCGCCGAGCGAGGCCAGCGCCTGCATCGCAGGATCTCCGCCACCTTCAGCTACGAGCGCGCCAGCGGCGCCACCAGCGGCTCCGGAGGAAAGCATGGGGGCGAGCGGGCCACCGCCGATCACGCCGCCCGGAACACCGGCCGCGGCATTGAACATGACGCGCGCGGCGGGATTCTCGGGATTCTCCAACTGAGTGACCGGGCCGCCCCCAAGAGCGGTGGCCGCCTGGTCTAACTTCTGCGAGAACCAGTCGCCACCCCCGATGACATCGGAGCGATCGAGCGGGGTGTAGAACTCCTCCGACGCGCCCATGTCGCCCTGCTGGATGAGGCTACGCGCCGCGCCGTACCCCATGCCGGCCAAGTCAGCGACGTTTGCCATCGTGTCCACGGGCATCCCCGCGAGCGCGGTGACGCCGCGGTTGAAGCCGGCGGGAATCGCTTTGATCGTGCCGATGGGATCGTCGACCGCTCCCTGCGCGACGCGAGAGAGGGTGCTGTCGCGCATCGCGGCCAGCGTCTCTTGCGTGGGGGCCTTTCCACCGCGGCCGAACCCTGCGGCAGCGGCCGCGCTGCTCGACTCTTTCTTCGAAGCTTTGGCCGGTGGCGGGGTGTCCTCGTCAATGTCGAAGTCGCCGGCAAAGAAATCGTCCCGGCTCTTGGCCGCCTTCGCCGGCGCGCTCTTGGAACCAGAGTCGAAGAAGTCCGTGCGCGCGTCGCTCACGGGAGCAGCTCCCCGGCCTCGAGCTTGCGCAGGTTCGCGCTCTTCTCCTTGAGCTCGACCATGCCGCGCGCGCCGACTTCATCGCGGATCTGCGCGAGCTCCTTCTTGTCGCCGCGGCGGATCGCGTTCTCGACGCGAAAGACATTCGGGTCGAAGTTGTCGGCCCACTGCGCACGGAAGTCCTGCAGCTTCGAGAGGTCCTGATTGGCGCCGGTGCCGATGACCTTGTCGAGGCCTCGTCGGTATTGGTGCGATCCTTCCACCATCGCATCGGTGAGCTTGACCTTCGTCTGCAGCGCGCCGGGCGTGTACTCGGTGGTCCCCGAAAGATTCGCCGCGGTGGCGAGGCCAGCGTTGGTTTCTGGCAATCCCATCTGCGACGCCGAGAGCGCCGCCTGCCGATCTAGATAGGCGCCGATCTTCTGGTAGTCGGCGATCGCATCCCCGCCGCCCAACCCCGCCACTTTGCCGATCAGGCTGTGCCAGGTCTTCGTGCCCGGGCCCGTCGAGGTGTCCTGCGATAGGCGAATGATCTCCTCGTTCACGTGACGGTTGGTGCCGTAGTCGGAGTCGGCCTTGCGCACCGTGGAGACGTGCTCCTCGAGCTCCTTCTGCTGCGGCACTGGCTGCGTGAAGGTTGGCTGGGAGGGCGAATCGCTCGGCGCCGGCGCACGACCAGGCGCGGGCCTCGCGCCATTGCTTGGCGCACCAACGGGCGTCACCTGGTTGGTTTGAACATTGCGAATGAACTGCCGCCCGTTCGCGTCCTCGATGATCTCGTTTCCCGGCCCGATGCTCATCGCGATGTCGGGCGCCATGCCGGGCGGCACGTTCGGATTGATGTTGGTGAGGGCTGCGCCCGTGCTCGCGTACTGCGGGTTCTGCATCTCGATCTGCCGCTCGGCATCGGCCGACTGCAGCCCGATCGCGCGCAAGGCATCACGCATGCGCCCGGACGGCACCTTCTGAAGACCAGGCCCATACGCCTGCAACACCGGGATCACATCATCGCCATGAAGCGTCGCGTAACGCATCATCTCTTCGTTCACTTTCTGGCGGCCGCGCTCGTTGTCTTCCGCCACATCCGGATCCGAGCGCAGCGCGGTGACCATCGCCGCGAACTCTTTGCGCTGATCGGAACGAAGGCCGAGCAGGCTCTTCTTGGAGGCGAGCTGCTGCTGCTTGGCCACCGAGACGTTGTTGATGAGGTCGACGTACTGATCGCCGGCGACGGACTGCAGCTCAGGATCGAGCGCTACCGACTCGACGTTGAGCGTGCCGTCCTCGCCGATGTGCTTGTTCCAGTCGTAGCCGGCGATCGCCTTGCGCTGGCGCGCGCTCTGCTCTTCGTTTTGAACGGTCGCGCGCTGCTGGCGAATGGTGAGCAGCTGCGAGAGCTTGCCCAGAACATCAGGGTTCTGACCGCCAAGGCCGACGAGTGCGGTGCCCTCGGCCATTAGACGCCGCCCGGTGAGCCGCTGGCCTGCGGGAACTGGCGCATCAGCCAGTAGTTTGTCGCGGCGTTGCCGAGCGCGTTACCGGCGCCCACGACGCCAGCGCCAGAGGCGGCGCCAGCGTTGGAGATCATCTGCCCGGCGTTGCCCGCGAGCTGCGTGCCTTGCGCGCCGACGCCGGCGGCGGCGTTCTGGCCCAAGTGCGCGAGATCCGAGAGGCGGCTGTAGATGTTGCCTTGCTGGGTCTGATAGCGATTGAACGCATCGTTGTAGCCGGTGCGCGCGAAGCCCTGGCTGTAACCGAGCAGATCCTTGAGCGCCGCTCCGGAGAACGCGCCCGAGCCAGCTGACTGCGCGTTCTGCAGCGCTTGGGTGCCCTGCTGCAATTCGAAGGCGTAGCCTGGGTCCTGATAGTCGTAGAACGCCTCGACGTCGAATGGATCGGTGAACGATCCATAGGCTGGATCTTCCTCATCGCCCATGTAGAGGCCCGGATCCGACATCGCGGCGTACGGATCTTCCGTGCCAGCCGCCCCTTGTTGAATCTGCTGCGGACCAGCGCGACCAAATACGCCGCCAGGATCCATAGCGCCCCTGATGTCGCCGCGGGCGAGGGATTTGGCGCCGCCGATCGCATCCTTCACGTGCTTGACCGGATTCAACATGTCGCTCAAGAAGCCCACTACTGCAGCCCCAGCATGCGAGCGGCTTCGGTGTCACCGTTTCTCGCGCGTAGCATGAGCAGCTGCTTGAGACGAGCATTTCCCTGCGGGGCCTGCGGGCGCATCTTTGGCGCGCTCGAGACGATCTGCTGCATGCCGCCGTTGGGGCGCGGGCGGTAGGTCTGGCCAGCGTTCGCACCGGCGCCGGCGTTGGGCATCGGATAGCCACCGCCGCCACGGGAACCGATGCCTAACAAGGTGTTGAGCTTGCCCATCGCCCCGTAGCCGCTCTGGATGAACGGCTGCTGCTGACGATTGAGGACGTTGAACTGATCCATCTGAAGGTTCGCGCCCTTCTTCGATGCATCAGCTTGTTTCTTGCTTCCTGCGATGGAAGCGCCAGCGCCTAAGACACCGGCTCCGGCAACTGCGACGGCGACCCACGTGATAGAGATACCCTACCTTCGCGCTCACTTGCGCTGATGAGCCGCTCGCATTCTCTCGCCATGAATGCGTCGAGCTCGGGGTAGTCGGGCGCGATGATGTCGCGCTCAATCTCTGCGAGGTCTGTTGATTGGACGGCGTGGATTGTGGTCCAGACCGTTTCCTCGTGCACATAGAGGGCACGTTTTGCGCCCGCGTCCGAAGTGAATGTCACGGGCCCCGCCGTGGCATCGATCTCCCGACGCCCGAATTCCGTGACCACTGTGCAGCGGCCGCGGCTGACGATGTTCAGGTGCGCGTGCTTGTGGATCTTGCCGACGATGAGCGTGCCCGCTGGCAGCAGGATCTCGCGCGCGTACATGCCGGGCGCGAAGGTGTGTTTGAGCGGGCAGTCGACTTGCGGGTGATCGCGCAGGGCGGCTTCGAACTTCAGGATCGTCGCGCGGGCTGGTCCCGGAAGGACTCCTACAACCTCTTTCGAACCCTGCTCGAGCACCACCGCGCTCACACGGGCACGAAGGTGACGGTGGGCACCACGGTGTAGGTGATGCGCAGCTGGTCGGTGGCGCAGAGCAAGAACATGCCCGAGGTCTGCCCCACCGAATAGAACGTGATGCCATCGCGCGAGAAGTCGATCGCCGAGACCGTGCCGCCAGTGATGATGAGCGAGCCACGCACAGGCGCGCTGTAGATGTACGGCGATACGCCTGGCGTGACGGCAACTTCAGCGGCCGGAGGCAAGCCGTTGTACAGCCCAGCCCAGAAGAAATACCAATCCTTCTGCGTGTGCTTACCATCGGCAAGCGGCGTCGGGTAGTTCGGGATGCGGTTGAGCTGGCTCATGCTTCGGCAGATGCGAAAAGAGTGGCGCCAGCAATATCGCGACGAGTGGGATCTGAGAATCGCCCCTCGTACTGCCGGTTGCGTGCCTGGCCCAGGCGACGAATGAGCGCGCGGTTTTTTGTCTTGCCCGCCTTGCCGATCGTTACCCAGTGCTCGTTGCCGAAGGATTCCCCGGCGTCATCGGACCAGCGAATCATCACCTGCGGATCAGAACCCTGGCCGGTTTGAAGCCCGACACCAGGACGGAAGTCGATCTGCAATGAGGAGTGAAACAGGCGCTTGCGATTCTCGCGACTCCAGAGAATCGGCGCCTTGCGCACGCACACCAGCGGCTCAACGGTTGGCAGTCCACTCGTCGGATCGAATCCGGCATCCGTGAAGACGTTGCGCGTCATCTGGTGCATGTAGCCGGAGACAAAGTCCCCCACCATCCGCAGGTTCTGGAAGTTCATGAAACAGTTGGCGCGCGCGCGGTGGAACTGGCCGGTGGACGAGGTGAACGAGGCGCGCTCGTGCCACTGCGGAGTACCGGAGATGGCGCTCGAGGTGGCGTCGTACACCCATGTTTTGTCTGCGGTCGGGAAGGTGAGTTGATAGAAGAGGTGCTCCTCCTCCTCGTAGACGAACGCGATCGCGTCCGACACCAGTGGATAGCTTGAGATCGCTGCGGCCACCGCTTGGGTGGAGATCGGCGTGTAGCCGTACTGGTCGGTCTTGACGACTACGTTCTCGCCGCGTTCGCTCTTAGCAAGCCACGCAAGCGATGAACCCAAACGCGCGATCGACTGCTTCGCCGCGCAACCAATCTGCGGCTGCACGCCAGGGATGCGCGAGAACGTGAAGTTAGCGCCGCCCGCGTTGTACCAGACCTCACTCGCTCGCTCACCGATCAGCCACGCCTCGCGGGTGGTTTCCATGAGCGTGACCAGGTTGTCGCTCGAGGAGTCCTTCAGGGCAAAAAAGGCGGCCGGGAAGGTGAGCGAGTACGGGGTGGGTCCGTTGGTGACGAAGCGATTCGTGCCCGGCACATTGCATATCCACCACCCGTCGATGAAGGCGATCTTGTCGGGGCCAACGAAGCCCGCATCAGCAATCGTTGTCAGGATGTTGGTGGCGAGGTTGACGAGATAGCCGTTGACCCCATCGCCGATCATCACGTAGCCGCCAATGCCGTTGTCGCGGATCGCCACCTGGCCGTTGTTCGTGGCCAGCGTGCCGAAGAGCAGCACCGTGAATTGCGCGATCGAGGTCTGCGTCGCTGGCACGGTCATGGTGACGCGCGAGACGCTGGATCCACACACGACAATCGCGCTCGTGCCGCCTGGGAGCACCCAGCAGCCACGCACCTCGCCACCCGCGGGACCACTGGCGACTGAGAACAACGGATTGAGCCCCGGCGCGCCTAATAAGGCGACAGGGGTCTTCGACTTGCTGTCCTGGCTGAACTCGGTGTACCAGTTGATCGATTGCTGGCGGTCCTGCCCCGGATCACTCGCGGTATAGGACTGGCCGACGAACCCGAAGTCGCCGCCCTCGAAACTCATCTGAAGCCGCCGTGCATGATCCAGCCGGCGTCGGTCGACGGTCCGATGTTGAGCTCAGGGTCGTAGTTCGACACCTCCACCGGGACCATGTTCAGCGACTTGACGTGATCCTCGGCTTCCTTGGCGAGCTTCTCCATGAGCGGCGTCCACTCAGCCCCGAATTCTGGGGCCAGGTCGCGGCCCAGCTTGCGTTTGAGATAGCGCGAGTAGCCTTGCGGCAGGCTGAGCGGAGTCGTGAGGTCATCGAGGGAAGCCAGGATCTCATCGCAGAACAGGTGCAGCTCGCCCGAGTCGGAGGGCGATTGGTAGAAATAGATCGTGCCGAGCGGAAAGGTGCGGTTGTACCAGAGCGAGACCGGCCAGGGACCAGCTAGGCCCTTGTAGCCGATCGAGGCATAGCGACCCTTGTCGATGATTTCGATGGCGTAGTCGAGACCAGAGCTCTGCGTCGTGATGCGCGTGAAGGCGTCGGTGATGCGCAGCGGCCGCGGTGCCTTGAAGTTTCCCGGGATCGTGTACTCGACTTGCTGGGGCGCCAGCGGCGCCGTCGTCGCGAGCGCGCTCATCGTCACGGTGCCAAGGCCGGCATCGAATGAGAGGATGGTCGTGCCGTCCGGGATGCCTGATCCGGTGAGATCGCCGCCGGCAATCATGTTCGAAGGCACCGTGGCCGCGGTGATCACGGCCGAGCCCAGGGTCACAGTGCCCGCGAAGGTGCCAGCGCTGTAGTTGCCGATCGAGTACTGATACTGACCAGGCGTGAAGGTGAAGACACGCTCGTTCGTGCAGAAGATCGCGCCCTGGTCGGTCGAGAGGGACTCGAGCAGATCGTTCAGCACCTCGAGCGCATCGGTTGCATCGTCGGCGGCGAGAGATTCACCAGGCGCGTACGCGTTGATGAAGCGCAGTGCCCCCGTGATGATCGATTCGGCGGTCTGCGGGAGCGGCGAGCTCATGCGCGCCTACTCGAACAGGATGGAAACGAGCCCCGAGCCCGCAGCAACCACTGTCGCGTCATTGTCCGCGGGCAGGTTGGTGAGCGCGAAATAGAGATTCCCCGGCTTCGTGATGCCGTTCGCCCAGTCGCGCCCGTCGCTTCCCGTGGTGGTGCCGAGAGCGGGGATCTGGATGGTCATATCCGGCACCGTGGTGCCCACCACTGGCGCTGGCACCGCTTCGGTCGGCTGGTGGAAGTAGAACTTGATGTAGATAGCCGCGGCGGTCGTATTGAGCAACTCGACGCCCATGAGCTTCGCCGGCCCGTCCTTGACCTTCGTCAGGTTGACCGTGTTCGCCGCGGCTAGCTTTAGGACCGACGCGGTCATCAGACCAGCCCGGTCGGTAGAGCCACTCCCGGGTTCTCGCGACGAATCACCGTGATGATGTAGATCTCAGCGGCGGTGGGGATGAGCCCGCCCGCCGTGGGATTCACGAAGGTGATGCCGAGCGTGTCGGGCGCCGTCACGCGCGCGCCGACGATGCCGAGACCCGCCTGGACGGTGGGCTTTTGCACGCTGACAACATCGCCCACCACGAGTCCGGGCACCCTGAAGGTCTGCTCGGCGGTGGTGATCGTGGCGACAATCGCCGGCGTGAGCGTCGCCTGCAGCAGCATCAGGAACTGCGCGTTGCCGACCATGACGTCTGATTGACCAGGCATGGCAGCTCCTTACGAGACGTCGTAGCCGTAGACGAAGATGTCCACGGTGCCGTTGGCCACGCCGACCGTGGAAGTCACGGTCAAGTTCTGCGCTGTCTGCGCGACCGCCGCAGCTGCGCTGGCGGTGTTGGTGAAGACAGGCGCGGTGGTCTGGCCAGTCAGCACTCCGGCTGTGCGAATGACGTTTCCGCCGCCCGCCGGTGCCGTGAAGATACCGAGGTTCGCCGCCGCCACCGATGCGGAGACTCCGCTCACCAAACCGTTGGTGAAGGCAACGGTTGCCGGAGCCCAGCGCGATGCGTTGATGATGGGCAGCACGGCGATGTCGCCGACACCGAGCCGCACCCCTCGCCCCACGGCGAGTAACCGAAGTGCGTTCGTACCCTGCGGTGTCGGGTTCGTGTTGCTGTTGACGGGCGTGACGACCGCGACAGATTGCGCGGAGGTGCTGACTGAGGGGCCCGGGTTGACTTCTGGCATGTGCGTTCTCCGAAAAGAGGTCTATCGATCAGCCGGGGATCAGGCAGGAGAGCTGGCGGTACAAGTTCGCCGGCCCGTACAGGATGTCGACGCGCGTTGGCAGCGCATCGTTGTTGATCGTGTACTGGCTCACCATGCGCATCGACATGCCAATGTCCTTGTCGGAGGCGCGCGCGGCTTCCTGCACACCGCGCGGCAGCGGCAGATCCGCAAACGCAAGCGCGAAGGCGTTCTTGTGGATCATCGCGTTCTGCGGAGAGACCGTGGCTGCGGCCGCGCCACCGTTGACGGTTAGCAGCGAGGTCGCGGTGAACGCTGCCGTGGTGACGGCGTTCTGGAACTGCCCGCCGGTGATCACGCACTCGGCGATACGGATCGACAGCGCGCCGGCGGCAGTCGAGCTGTACTCGCCCGTCGCTGCGTTGAAGGTACCCGAGGTCAGCGCTCCTGCAGCGAAGGCAAGCCCTGGCGTCGCAGCGCCGACCGGGTTCTGTGTGTAGCCGAAGGGCGGCACGACCGCGAAGGTCTTCAGGCCCGTGCCGTACTGCGTGCGGTTGACGGGGTTCGCGGGGAATACGCCAGCGATCTGGATCTTGTCGCCGACCTTCACGCGAGGCGCGGCGGCCGCAGTCCACGCGTTGGTCTCGATGAAGCCGGAATCCGCCCAGCCGCTCGTGAGGAACGCGCCGCCGGTGTTCGCGGTGAGCGCAGGAGCTCCGCCGCCTGCACCCGTGGTGAAGGAGACGATGTTCTGGTCCTTGTAGAAATCGGCGCCGGCGAAGTCGCCCGCCATCCATCCGCGCTTGACGATCTCACCGACCTTCGACTGCGGATTGAACAGGCCCTTGACGCCGTCCGCTGCAAGCGCGCTCGAAATCGGCGAGAGCACCGTGTAGCGCTGATCGGTCGGGCAGGCCTCGTTGTCGAGCAGAGCGCCGCCGAGTGCGTACACGAGATAGCTTGCGGGAGCGACGCCGTAAGCGCCAACGAAGTTCGGGGAGTTCTGATAGGTCCAGTGCGCGCAGTCAGAGTCCACGCGGTTCGCCATCTGCACCATGATGGGCTTCAGCACGCGCGTCTTGAACATGTCCATCGAGAGGAGCATGTCCGCCATCGTGAACTGCACGTCGATGTGGAACTGGTAGTTGAGCGTGACCGGGATGAAGGTCTCGGTCGTGTCCTCGACGTTCAGCGGTGGGCCGAAGGTGCCGATATAGCGCGGCGGGCGGCGCACGTTGCAGGTCGCGCCGATCTTGGCGCCGTTCACTGCGAATTCGTCGTTGTATTGCTTGTCGAACTTGTCGGCAAGGACGAGGGTGTTCTCGAGAACGATCAGGCCTTCATTCGTGATGTAGCTGATCGTCAGTAACTGGTTCGACATCGATGCGTCTCCGGCGGCAGGTTTTGCAAACCCCTCACCGACCTGCTTTCGCGAGCGCCTCCTGGCGGCGGAACTCACGCAACTCTGAGACTGACATCTGGCTTGGGTCCTTCTGGACCGGCGTCGTCTTGCCTTCGAGCATCGCGATCGGAGCGGGAGCCTTGGAGATTTCCTTCGAAGGACCGGCGTCAGCCTTTGCAGGCGCCGCGGGCTTCTCGAGCTTGATCTCCAATTTGCCGAGTTCAGCCATCTGACGGCTCGGCGACAGCTTTCGCAGCCGTGAGATCTCTTCCGGGTTGTTGGCGAGGTGCAGCGTCAACGCTGGCCCCACCTCGCTCTCGATCAAGTACTGCATCATCGCGGGCGTCGTCTCGATGTCGGCAGCGCCTACGATCTTGTCGTAGTCGGGGTTCGCCTTTCGAAACTCGTCCTGCCGCTGGGCAAATGCGCTCGTGAGTGCGTTTGCCTGCTCCTGCTGCTGTCGCTGGGTGTGTTGTCGACGCCCTGCTTCAGCGGCCTTCTTCGCCTCGTACTTGATCAGCGCCCGGGAGTATTCCCCCACGGTTTTGAAGTCGGCTTGCTTGGGTTCCTCGGGATCCACCGAGTCGCCTTCACCTGCCTTCGGGCCGTCTGACTTCCCACCACGAAGACGCTGTAACTCGCGCTCCGCGGCATCTGCCCTGACTCGCTCTCGATCTGCGGCCTGGTCACGCTCGCGCGCGAACTCTTCCGCCTCCATCATTCGCCGATGCTTCTTGCCGATCTGCTTGCGAACACGCTCGGGCAGCTCCGCATCGTCATCGTCGTCGGACTTATCGGCCTTCGCCGCATCATCCTTTTTCGCATCGTCTGCCTTGACGAATTGTCCGTTCGCATCGCGCGCGGGTTCATCCTTGCCGGCATCAGCTTTCGCCGCGCCGCCATCGGGTTTGGCATCCCCGTTGGGTTTCGAAGCATCAGCGTTGACGTTCGCTGCCTGGTCGGGCTTCGCGTCCGGTTTCGCTGCCTCCGGCGCCTTGAACTCAGGCACTGATCCGGTGGTGGCGAGCTGGGCGAGATTTTCCGCGTTGACGACTTGAACCATCCGCCTCTTGCTCCGACTGCGTGAGCTTTCGCCCTACGCCATGGGCGCGAATAAAATCACTGAGTCGCAAAGTGCGCAAACAACGGGCACAAAGTGCGCCCGCGTTTTCAGGCGCGATCGGTGGTGCCGGCGGCGATGAGTTTGTCGGCTGCGCGCTCTTCCTCGCGCGACTCGACCTGCGTGTTGAGCAGCTGACCGGCGGCGTGGATCTCGGCGACATCGCGCGAGGTGGCGCCCTTGCTGTCTTCGATCTGCAGCTTCGTGTCCGAGTCGAGCTTCGCGGCGACTAGTTTGGTCGTGTTGTCTTTCTCGGTCTTCTCGCGCTTCTCGTCGAGCTTCGCGCCCTCGATCTGGCCCTTGTACTTGAGCTCCATGCCCATCTGCTGGATCGCCTGGTCTTTCTGCTGCAGCTGCTGCTGAAGCGAACCGATGATGTTCTGCGCCTGCTTCGGCAGATCCTTGAGGATTCCATCAAGCGCCCCGGGGGTCGTGATGGCCACACGGTCTGCGAGCTCGCCGGCGCCGGGGAAGGCCATGTTTCGCAGCACGATGTCGGAGCCGGTCTCGACGATCTTGGCGCCGAGCGGCGTATTCACGAGCTCGAGCATGTACTCGGCGTTCTCTTCCTGCTTGGTGGCGTAGCCGGGGCCTGTGTCCATGACGACGGCGTATTTGCCTACCGTCATGTCGTTGCGTCTCTGCATGACACCAGGGTTGTTAGGGTCCTCGACCTGTTCGTTGATCGTGAGCATCTCAGGCTTGCCATCTTCGCCAAGGATGCGTTGGACTCGCTGTGTGTCGTAGTAGATCGGGATGCGCTCGAGGAGCAGCACGCCGGTCCACTGGATGGCGAGCTGCTGTTTGTCGTAGTACTGGTAGTGCGTCAGATCCTGCATGCCCTGACGCCGCTGCAGATACTTGTTGCCGCTGACGACGCGCGCGGAGATCTCGGGATTCTCTGGCTGCATGCCGGCAACGGCCATGAGGTTGCGCTCGGCGGAGGAGCTCCACTCGGCCATGCCCGCTTCCGCCTGCGCCGGCGCCTGGCGCTGCGGCGGCGGCATCGGTGTCACGCCATCTGGGCCCGTAGTCGGCTTGTACACGAGCACCGAGTAATTCTTCTGATTCGCGTCCTTCCATTCAGGATGGCCGTCGAGCTGGCCTTCGGCGGCAACCCAGGGAGCTTTGGGCGCGAGCGCGTATCGTTCGGTCTTCTGCGTCTCGGTGTAGTTGTACATGCGCGCCGGATCCATCAGGTCCTGAACCATGCCCTTGCGGCGCACCTTGCCGTTCAAGTCCTTGACGTTGCCCTCGCAGCGCACGACCGGGATGTGCTCGACGCGCGGCGGATCCTCTCGCTTGTCGATCACGGTGCGGCCATTGAGCATGAACCATTGCACGGCGCAGCGCGTCGTGGCGCGGTAGTTGGTCACCGCGAGATTCATCGCGGCGAGAATCTCGCGCATGTCGCGCTTGTTAGGGTTCAACTTCGATTTGAGCTCGACCCGGCCATCCGAGAGCATGATCAGCTCATCGGCGACTTCGTAGATGCGGTAGTACTCTGCCAGGCGGATGTGGGTCTTGTTCTCCCAGCTGTACGCGTTCCCTGAGGTCCAGGACAGCAATCGGTCGGAGAAGCTGAAGGTGTTGGCCGGTGAGTCAGGATATTTGATCCGGTACTCGATACGGCTCATCAGCTCGGTGATCAGGCACCATTTCTGGTCTCGTCCGTCCGGCATGATCGATGCCGGATCCATGAACACCGTGAAGGGGTTCCGGATCGGCTTGATCCATAGTTCCTGATTGAAGCTGTATTTGCTTACGTAGTCGCTGACGATGCGCCAGTAACCCCAGCCGACGTCGATCGTGTTCTCGGCGCCAAGGTCGTAGGAGACCGAGGATGTTGACCGATCTTCGATCTCACGGACCAGGCCATTGATCTTCGCGGCAGTGTCAACGTTGGCGCCATCGCCCACTGGGTGGCACTTGATGCGAGGGCGCTGTTGGCGAAGCGTGTTCTCGACTCGCGAGCACCATACGTTCGTGTGATTGACGGTGAGGCAGGGGCGCCCGTCCTGCTCGCGCTGGCTCTTGGCAAGATCAGGCCACTGCTTGCCCCAGCGAAACTCCTTGCACTCGATACCCTTCTCGCGATTCTCGCTCTCGGCTTCCTCGCCGATCTTCAAGCGTGCCGCGGCCTCTTCCCAAATACCTTCGGTGGTTTTGGCGAGCTCCTCGGCGCGTTCGGCCGTCTCGCTCATGTGAGTGCGCGAAGCTCCGCGACCAGGGCGCGCATCGTCGACGTGCGCTGTTCGTTGATCGAGGCGACACGCGAGTCTGAGTCCATGTGCGAGATGCGAAGGTCGGCCGCCGCTTCGAGGCGGTTTGCGATCGAGGCGATGCGCGCCGCGAGATCTGTGCTCTCGGGCTGCGGGCTCGGCGTGCGAGTGAGCGTGAGGGGCTTGCTGGCCATTGTTAGCCCATCCATCCGGCGGGGTTTGATGTGCCAAGGGACTGATGACCCTTGGCGGGCTGGTTCTGACGAACGGCGAAGCGGCGCATCATGAGGGCGTAGCGGCTCGCGGACATCAGGTCATCGCCTAACTTCACGATAAGCCCTTCCTTGCGATGGTAGAGCCGAAACTCCTCGAACCAGTCGAGGAGGTTCGCGAATACCTTGAAGCGCGCCGTCTGCATGCGGTCGAACATCTCGGCAATACCGGCCTCGACACCGAAGGATCCATCCTCGAAGCACGCGCGCGTCGGGTGCATGCGAAGTCCCTGCTTTCGGTATTGCGATGCGAGTTCTTCACCGGAGCCCTTGTCGTGCTGAAGCCCGTCATGCGGCCACGCCCACGGCAGCCATTGGGTGCCATCGGGTTGCGCGCCCCAGGCACGCACGCTCGCCGCGAACATGGCGGGAGTCTGCTCACGCTGGCGGTGCGCTGCAATTACGTAGACACAATCTGTGTCCCGATCCCAGGCGAGCTTCACGCCCGCGGAAGGGTGGTCCCAACCGAAGTCGAGGCCGCCGATCTGTGACCAGTGCGCGGGGATCGCGAATGGCGCGACCTTGATCTCATCCTCGTCGATTGGAAACACGCGTCCGCTCCCCAGTTGTGGAATGCCCTTGGTGCGAGCCTTGCGCTCGTGCGCTGGATAGCTCGCGATGATCGCCGCGCGCTCCTCCGGGGAATAATGCTCGGCGTCCTCGATGGTCATCTGCGTCACGTGCGTGCCTGGCATTGCGGTCGCCGTGGGGTAGAAGCGCCGCACGACGCTCGACATGCCGAGCAGCGGCGTGAAGGTCATGAGGATCGGCTTCAGCCCCACGTTCGTGCGCGTGAGCAGCTCGGTGTAGATGTCCTCGTCGCACTCCTCGTCCGCCCAGGCGCCCTCGAGGGTTTCGCCCTGGAACTTCTCGCGACCCTGGTCGTACGACTTGAAGCCCACGCTGCTTTCGCCGGCCTGCACGTCGCCACCACCACCGTGACGGATCAGCACGCTATCTACCGCGCCTACGACACCGCGGCGCATCGCAGGCCAGCCCTTGATCGCATCGCGCGGAATCATGCCGGTGCCGAAATTGATGCCGCGACCGAGGAGCAATCTCTGCGGGTTGTCGCGCGTCGATTCGCTCGTGACGCCGGCGCACCACCAGGCGCCAGGACGAGCGATGTGACCTTCCCACCAGTCGGGATAGCGGCCGGTCAGATGCATCGCAATCTCGGCCGATGCAGAGAGCGTCTTGCCCACCTGGTTGGCGGCCATGAGCAGCCGCTCGCGATAGATCAGGCCTGCGGCGTGGAACTCGAGCTGCTTCGTGTACGGCTTGTAGACGCCAAGCCGGTTACGAGAGGCGGCCTGCTCCTGCATTGCCTGCAGCTGGATCCTCAAGTTCAACAAGTCGGCCTTCGACAGCTCGGAGAAGCTGGGCGAGCTTTTCTCGGCTGAGGTTGAGCCCGTGGTCATGTTCGAACTTTTCACGCCACTCCTCGGGTCTGCGGTTCTTGAGCCAGAAAATGCACGCGGTGGTGTCTGGCGGGAAATGCTTCATCAGCTCGGTCTTCAAGACTTTGCCCTGGTGCACGCTGATGTGGGTCTCGGGAAGCGAGTACCCAACGGCACGCTGGAAGAGTGAGCGGGTCACGCGCTCATCGGCCTCGTGCTTGCCAACGCGCAGCGCATTGCTGAAGTCGGGATGCTCGACCTTCCAGCGGTTGATCGTGCGGGCGGTGGTCTTGAAGAACTCGGCGAGCTCGTTGTCGGTGGCGCCGAGCTGCGTGAGCACACGCGCTTGCTCGATGAACTTTGCGCGGAATTTGCTAGGCGCTGCCATCGATCACCATCGCCACATCACGCTCGCTGCACACGAGCATCGTCTCATTGCCGACGAGCACCTCGGTGAACTGATAGCCCTGGCCGTCGAAGATGTTTAGGCCGCCGAGCTCGACCACGTCGCCGACCTTCACCTCGGTCGGCCTGAAGTGCCGCGAGTACTCGACACGCTTGCGCCCATCGGCCTGAGCCACGCGCTTGCAGATCGGGTGTATGCCAGGACCCACGCGCACCACTTCACCTCGCAGCGCGCGGCCGTGCCTAACCACTTCGATGACCTTCGAGGGCTCCCACGGAAGCGGGCGCAGCAGGATGCGATCGCCGAGCATGCGTAGCTGGGAAGCGTGCTGGCAGGCGAACAGCGAGGGGCCGGGTGGCAATGCGCCGCCTTGGCGGTTGGGTTGGGTCATGGGTAGGTCTGCCAGATTTCGTGGATTTTCCGCTTTCCCGCGGTGAACTCGATGCGCCCGAATCGCCAGTTGTCTGAACACATTTGGTACTGGGCGATGTATTCCCCATCGGGAAGATTCGACTGCGCCCACCGGCGAACAGGCCCTGGGACATCGTGTCGCGGCAGCACCTCGAGCTGATGCGTGAAGCGAACCGTATCGACGGGCTCGTAGTGACCAAAGTGATGCGGGGTCGGAGCAACCGTGTTGTATGGATCGCCGTTCATGCATCCCCCAACGATCGCCACGCCTCATTGCCACTTCGAGGCGCGCTCTGTGCGCTCGAGCGGATGAACTGCTGCAGGTTGTGACGTTTGACGATTCTGCGCAGCGCCGTTGGGTGTAACCCCGCGAGGCGCGCTGCGGCCTTGAAGGCGCCGCCCGTCTTCGACAGGAACTTGATCGCGAGGCGCTTCTCGGTGTCAGCGATGCGCTCGCGAAACGATTTGCGTGTCATAGATCCTCCACGTGTGGGCCTTCGAACCTACCGACATAGCCATGCGCGATAAGGGCGCCACTCTGGTTGACCTCGAATCGAATTGATCTGCAGCCGTTGCGGCGCATGGACTCCCGAGCGAGCTTGCGTCCGTCGAGGGTGTCGAGCGGGAAGCGTTGTGCGTAGTCGCCGGCACGCATTTCTGGGGGCGGAGTGATGTTCATGTGAGAGCGCTCTCGATCATGCCGGCGTCATAACCACGCGGAATCCGCAGGGGCACCAACTTATCCTGCGTCCAACCGCGATCTCGCATCAGGTTGGCCAAGCGCATCGCGGATAGCCGTCGCGCACGCGATAGTTCCGCTTCGCTGGTGACCAGGTGCTGAACAAACCACTGTTCGCCCTCAATGTGGGCCAAGTCGTGTCTAACAATCATGCGGTTGTCCGCAATGAGAAATTGCCCAAGCTCTCGCACGTTTCCAATCCACTTCTCCCCGTCCAGCAATTGCACGTCAGCGGTCAGTAGCCGCAGAGAAGGCAGCGCGATCGCTCCGCTGGCAACAATGGCGCAGGCCTTGAGAAACCCGCGACGATTCACTGCGGCTTGCTCCCGTTGAGGTTGTTCATCTGGCCATCGACGATCGCGAGCTTCACGCCGGCGGTGACGGGCTCAAGCTGCGGCTTCGGTACGTCCCAATCGAGTGGGCGGTTGAACGCGAGCTTGAAGTGATCGCAGCCGCGCGAGCAGCCGGCATGCTTCGCGAACCACTCATCCGCGCGCTTCGGCATCGCGGCCGTGTACTGCGCGGTGGCGTCGGCGCGATCGGCAATCAGGAGCGCATCCTCGATCGAGGGGTGGTGCGAGCAGACGAGGAAGATTCGGTTGGCGGACATAGGCGGTCTCGGTTGTTAGAACGGTGGCGGCGCTATGCCGTACGGCTCGATCGGCGGCGACAGGTCAATGGCGAGCTGCTCCTCGCGCGAAAGCTCTGCGACCTTCAGCTGCACGAGCCCACCGGGGCGCACGAGGCCGCGCACCATGTGCAGGTCATCGATGTCGCCGTCATCGACGATTACGCCGGCGTGCTTCAGGGAATCCAAAATGCCCTTCCACAAATTGTCCAAATCTCTCGCGCGCCGGTCTGGCGGAAATGCGATCGCGTGAACAGCGAGACGGCCCTTGAGCGCACCGACCGGCACCTTCGCCTGGCGCAGTGCCGCGAACGCAGCCACGCGGTAGTCACGCCCTGCCTCGCTCAGCAGCGTATGCGCGCGCGCCTTCTTGTGCTTGCCGCCGAGGATGATGTGACGCCAGTAGGTATTCACGGATGGCGGCCACGGCAGCGTGAAGGTCAGCGACATGAGGGGCGCGTCGCTCATCGCCGCCGCAACTCCTCGGCGAGCGCGCGCCAGGGGGCCGAGATAGCGTCGATGTAGAGCTGCGTCGCAAAGGCGATCTGTCGACTCACGGCCTCGTGCAAGGCTTGTTGCGCACGCCACTTCTGCGCGTCGGTCGCAACCTTGTGTTCAAGCTCGGCGATGTATTGGCGGCGTTCTTCGTAGGTCATAGCAGCACCAACGCGAGAAGCCACCAAACAACCTTGCTCCCGATGTGGATCGCCTGGTCCTCGGTGTAACTGATCCAGCCGCGGCACTTGATCTCATCCGTGGCGTAGTGCGCGACGTACTCGAGCACGAACAGCCACCACACGCCAGTGATCAGCGCCACCGCCGCGGCGTGAATGCATGCGTGCGCCATCAGCACGTGGCGCCACGGCACGCCAGGAATCGGCGCTGTCGGGTTCTTCGCCTTCGCCATGAAATCGCCCTGCCCGGCGTAGTCGAAAAACCAGTGTGCGCCGAGCAACGCGATCAGCATCAGGGGGCCCGCTTCCATCAGCGCTCGTCCGTTGCCACTTCACCGACGCCCGCGCTTCGGTGCAGCTGCTCGCGCAGCAGGTAGCCCTCGAGCGGCCAGAGCTTCGCCTTCGCATTGTCGAGCGCGATGCGTTCGCCGAGCTCGCGGTTGAAGTTATCCGGTGATGCGCACGCCGACTCGCCCACCAGCGTGACGCCGTTGAGCAACTGCACGCAGCAGACCGTCACCGTCGTGCCGGGGAACACGAAAAACTGGACGCTGGCGGCACTCACCAGGTCGTTGATGCGCGCAGGCGTCACGCGTGGCGCCGTGAGCCCCTTGCGCTGGATCTCCTGCTCGATGGTTTCCGCTCTCGCCGGCGAGCCCTCCGCGACCATGTTGGCCGCGGCCTGTTGTTCTTGCTGCTCGGTCATGACGCACTCCCAGCGCCCTTCTCGAGCTGCTCGACCTTCGCCGCCTGGCCCTTCTGGAACGGCATCCATTCGGCGTGCCGGCCGGTCCACTCTCCGTCCTGCGGCTGGCGCAGCGATACGTCTATCTCCGAGCGAGCGACCCCGTTGTGCCCAACTACCTGCAAGTTCACGAGGCTGTCGCCGTGCACGTAGCACACGGTCGCCGCTTCGGCTTGCAGCTCCTCGGTCCTCGGCATGTCGCGCCAGTACCAGACCTGGCGGCCGATGGTCGGTGTGATGCTGCGGGGCGGCACTGCGGGGGCTGCGCCCTTCGCGCCTGCGCCGGTATCTTTCGTCTTGTCGTTCATGAATCGATCCTCGTGGTTGAAAGTTGTTAGCGAGCGTCGACGTTCATCGACGCAATCCCGTGCACGATCGCGCGAAAGATGAAGTCCTTCGCCTGCTGCGCCTGCGGCAGTTGATCGAACGGGACCATGCACGGGTGTTCCTTGAGCTCGGGATCCTTGACGGGCCCGTACTGCCAGCCGTTCTCGAGCTTCTCGCGCATCCAGCTCTCGTGACTCGCCTGCGGGCCCGCGTCCGGCTTGAGCAAGTGCATCTCGACGCCATTCACGGCGCTGTCGCGCTGCCACTGCGGCGCCTGATCCCACGGGACCTGGCTGTTGTCGCCGAGCGCCTGGCAGTAAGCGCGGTTGACCTCGTGGCACACGCGAGCGATTTCGGTGGAGTTCATCAGTGCACCCCCACTCGGCCGCCATTGCCGCGCTTGTTCGCCCCGGGCGCGTCGTCGTCATCCTCGTCGTCATCGCCCTCATTCAGCGGCAGCGACTTCTGCGCCTTGTCGGCGACGGGCTTCTGACCGAATGCGAGCTGCGCGGCGACGCGAAGGCTCGAGTGCTTGCGAATCGAGTCGACGCCTTCGACCGCGGGCGCTTCGATGTCGCAGCCCATCCAGGTCATGCCGCCGACCTGCGGCTGCAGCACGACGTTCAGGATCTTCGACTGCGCAAGGGTCAGCGTGTCGTCATCGAGCGTGAGCGTCACGGTGCTGTCGATGTAGCGATGCACGAGATTGAGCTCGTTCACGTCGGCGCCAAACACCGGCTCGACCGCGCCGCTCTTCGCCTTCGCGAAAAGCCGATCGTGCGCGCCCTCGCCGAGAATCTTGTCGAGATCCTTGGCCGTGAGCATCAGGCCCTGCAGCGTGAACTTGACCAGGTCCTCGCGAGCCTTGCCTTCGCCCTCGCCGCTGCTGCTGAATTTCTTCCCGAGCTGGCAGCTCTTCTCGGGCAGTTTGAATTTCTTCGCCATGGGGTATCTCCGGTTCCACGTGGAACTTTGTTAGTTAGAGTTCTTCGCCGTAAAGTTGTTTGAACAGAGCCCGCCAGGTGATCGCCTTGCCGCCGAACTTGCCGGCGATCGCATCGACGAGCTCGCGCTGGATGAGCACGACCTTCGGCCGATCGCGGCGGATCTGCGTGGTGGTCGTGCCGAGGAACAGCTCGAGCTTCAGGCGCTTGCAGATCCACGCCTCGAGCTCGGCGTCCCGGCGGTGTTGGCTCAAGGGGTTGAATTCAACGCCAGCGGCTTGTCGGGCTTTGGGTTTTAGGGGCTGACTCATGCGGCCGCTCCGTGCCCGGTCCTGTGGCCCGCGATGAAGCGCTTGATCTCGGCATCCGCCTCGCGCATGTGCAGCAGCCAGGCCTGCTTGCCATCAAGGCCGACCCCAAGTTGCGCGTGCTCGCGCATGTCGTTTGCCCAGAGGCCCGCGTGCTGACGGAGGATCTTCGAGATCTGGATCGTGAGCGGACCAGGCGCGCCGTTTCGAAAGTCCGGCGAGTAGTCAACGGCCTTGTCAGGCGAGCCCTCGAGGATTCGATGCATCAGCAGCTTTCGGGAATTCGCGTCGAAGTCCTGGTCCTTCACGCGGCCTCCGAGGGAAGGCGGCCGCGGTCGCTAAGCTGGCGGACGGAGACTTCCGCCTGTAGCACGCTGATGTGGGCGAGCTTTGCTATCTCCCGGTAATCACGCGATTTGCAGACACCGGCCGCCAGTAGTTTGCTGACCGCCTCGTTGATGGCCTCGAAGTCGCCGTCGCGGCGTTCCTTGGACCCGTTCCGATGGGAGGGCTCTTCAGGGGGAGATCTCTGTCCAGAACAATCTTCTGGCTCTGGTTCGGTGCCGTTGCTGCGCCCACGTCCGGTAAGGAGCTTCCCTCCCCCTTCTGTTCCTGCTTCTGCTCCCCCTTCTGATCCCTCTCCTGCTCCTGCTCCTGTTCCTGGCTTCGAAGGGGCTTTGGAGGGGCTTCGAAGGGCCTTCCCGTTTTCGTCGTTGCGAGCCACGAGCTCGAGTTGGTAGGCGTCGCTGTAGCGATCGAGGAACGCATTGAAAAATGGCGACTTTCGGTACTGCTCGAGCTCCTTGATGACGGCCTTGTGACGGTTGTCGCGCTTGCTGAGCGACTCGCCGATCTGGTGTTTGGCCATCTCGACGACAAAAACCGTTTTTGAGCGTTCATCGAAGGTGGCATAACCCCCTTCGGAGAGTCTTCGAAGGACCTCCAAAGCCCCTTCCCGATCGATGTGTCCGACCTCATCGATCAACGTCGCGAGGTTCAAGTAATACAGCCCGATCATGTTGGCCATCGGGCAGGTGATCAGGTACGCCCCGAGCACTTGGGCATCGCGCCCTAGCGATCGCAGAACGGCGCCGGTCTCGCCGGTCCAGTACCGCGGCGCGAACTTCGAATAGTCGCGCACTACCGCAGCCCTCTGTCGGCCTGCAGAACTCCCACACGACGGACGCTTCCGACGTCTGCATCACGGGCTGCAAAAAAACCGCGACTCGCGCGGCGTGTGGGATTTATAGGCCGCAACACCGTCATGTACTCGCTGTACCTCGAGGCAATCGCCTCGCGCGCACGACCTGGCGGAGCAGTTTCGAGAGTGAGCGGACGGTGCTCATTTGCGTCTGCCCCCGATTGCCCCATCGATTCCCTCCTCCGGGGCAAGCCTTGTTAGTACTTTGGCGGCATGGATTTTCTTAAGGGCCAACTCGTGCATGAGGTCGCGAAGCGTTTCTTGTTTGGATTTGCCCGATGTGCGGAACTCGGCTTCGAGCATCGCATCGGTTTCTTTTGTGATTTTGCCGCGGAAATCTATGAGTTCGAGAGCCATGAGGCCGCCTTATTGATGTTAGTTAGGTATGACGGCTTCGCTGAATGCGGGCCTCCCCCCTTAATACGTGACATCAACGACCTCCCCCGGTTCCGAGGGTTGTTAGGCGGCAACTTCAGGTGGATAGAGATCCGGGCGCAGACGAGACCGACTGATCTTCGTCACGCGTTCAACATCGAGCACTCGTTCGGCAGGAACCTTCGTGCGCTTCCACTTCGTGACGGCTTGCGGACTGATCCCGAGCGCATCCGCGAGCGCTCTTTGCCCACCAACGGTTGCGGCGCCTTGCTCGATCAAATCTGCTGAGGATTCCATGGGCACGGAACATACACCGTTGGTTTACTTTTCGTCCACTGACGGTTGATTGCCGTGACAAGCGGCTCCATTCAAAATCAACAGGTGGTTGATTTATCTGGTTTACCCCCTCGTCCGGGCACCTGGCCGGATCCGCGCAGCTGCAAAGACTTCGCGGAGTGGCTGCGCGAGCTGACAAAAATCAGCGGCGTGAAGCAGCGGACCATTGCCGAGGTGGCCGGCTCGACGCCTCAGGCGGTCACCAAATGGCTCAACGGCGGCATGATCGAAGTCGAGCGTCTCGCCCGCATTGCTGCCTGGGCGGACTTCCCTTTCGAGGAGCTTCGCCGGCTGATCGACGAGCCGAAGCTCGGCATCCTTCCGAGCACGGTGGGCAGTCCCCGGGCCGCATACGCCACACCAAAAAACGCACAAAAAAGGCCCGAGGAATTGGTCCTGATCTGGTCGAAGCTCTCCGCCGATAACCGCCAGCAGCTGCTAGGCATGGCGAAGCTCCTCCTCTCGAGACAGGCGCGCCGGAAGTGAACTTCTTCGCGGCCGGCAGACGCCTCACGTGGGTTCTAATCGCCGTTTGGGTGGCCTTCTTCATCGTGGGGACGCTCATCGACGGCACAGCGGGAATTCGCAACCCAGGCGGATTTGCGGCGCTCGTCCTTGGGGGTGCCTTGGTGATCTACGGGACCTCCTGGGCAGTTGGGTGGATCGTCCGCGGGGCCATGGGTGTCGAATCTGGGAAAGATCATTGATTTGACATAGCGCATCGAGCGCCGCACGGTTTATCAACCGCGAGTTGACGGTGTATCAACTGACGGTTTAGTCTCCTCTCTACCTACTGGGAGAGAGACGCGATGACCGACCCCTACAACCGCCCCTGGATTCCGCGCGATCTGCCCTACGAGTGGGACTTCGACGCCCTGGAATGTGCCGCGATCGAAGCGGCACCGGCACCGGCTCACCAGTGCAAGAACTGCGGCCTCGCACCGAGCTTCGAAGGCTCCGACGATTGCGTGGCCTGCACCGCGGCCTACTTCATCACCGATCCTGACCAGCTGGTCGCCGCGCGCCGCACGTTCGCGAGCACGCCGTGGATTCGCACACTGAATGCCGAGATCGATCGCCAGCTCGGCGCGTTGATCGTGTGCGGGCGGGTGGCAGCGTGATCCGCGGCGTCAGATACGACGCGACGCAGGTCGACCGTCACGCCGCCGCACAGGCGAACCACGATTCAAAGGTCGCCCAGGCCCGCGCCGTACTCGCCCGTGCGCGCAAAGAACTGGGTCACGAGATCGCTGGACATTCCATCGTCGACTTGCTCGCCGATAACTTCCCGTGGTCGCTTGAGCAGTGCCGCCAGATCGCGCAGGAGCTGCGCTCATGAGCGCCGTCAGTCGTCAAGCGATCGAAAGACGAATCGTCCGCCAGCTCGTCCGCACGCTGAAGGACGCGCGCTACCTGCCGACGCAAGTGTGGGACGGCGGCGAATACGTGAAGGTTCGCAACGAGACCGAAGTCCTCGACGCCGTGTTCGCGGTCGATCAGGCAACTATCCACTTCGACGGTGGCAAGGGCGCGAACGGCAAGAGCCACGGCGTTCTGATCGTCCTCGGCAATGACGGCTGGGACTGCATCAGCGATTACCACTGCGGCGATCCTGAATTCGATGCGGCAATGGACCAAGTCAATGCCTGGATCGACGAGCAGGAGGCCGCATGAGCCCGCACGACCGCCTGATGAAGGCGCGCGAGCAGGTGGGGCACGGCACGCGCGCAGCCGATAGCACCTTCGCGCCCGATCGCTACGAGCAGCTCGTCGCCGCCCTGCAGCCGCTGCTCTCTGACGTCGACGACGAGATCGAACAGCGCAAGCACGGCGGCCTCGACGAGGACTGGAAGCCGCTGCAGCAGCTCGTCGACAACGTGCGGAACCTGCTGCCGTGAGCAAGCTCACCATGACGGCGTACATCAACGCCGACGAACTTCTCGAAACGCTTCGCCTGTGCCCGTGGCTCTCGGAAGCGGAACCGGCCATCACTGTCGAGCTGAGGTTTTCGACGGGCGCCCGGATTTCCTGCGATGACAACTCCCCGCGAGCACTGTTCGACGTGATCCGCGAACTCGCGAAGAAGCGGGCGCAGTCGTGAGCAAACTCAGCACCACCACGCTCAAGGTCGCCGCGATCTCGCTACGCCACACCGCGCGCGCGATGCGAGAGGCCTTCAAGCGAGATCCCGCGAACAGCAAGCATTTCCCGGTCGCCGCTCAGGCGCATGAAGACGCCGCGAAGGAGATCGACGCGTTCCTGGCGGAGGACACCGACGAGCTGCTCCGCCGTGGCCTGCAGCTCACCGAGCGCGACCACCGGCTACGCCTCGCGCGTTTCAACGAGGACACGCAGTGATCTCCCTCGCCGAACACCGCGCTATCGAGTCCGAGGGCGCGACGACGCCGGCGCAGTCCAACCAGGACGGCAAACGTTTCGCGGATCTGTCGACCGACGAGCTGCTCACGATGGCCATGAAGACCTGCAGCCGCACGGGCTGGCGCGATTGGTCGCGCGAGATGTTGCTCGCCTTTTTCCACAATCGTCACGGCAAGTTCGTGCCGGCTGGTTCCTAACAATGAAAATCACGTCCCGCATGCCGCGCGCCGAGTACGACGCGATCGCCGCGCTCAACATTTCCCGTCTCAAGGAGATGAAGCGCTCGCCGCTGCATTACTTCCACGCGCTGACCAATCGCGCGCAGAAGGCCTGCTTCGATCTGGGCAACGCCACCCACGTCGCCGTCCTTGAGCCTGACCGCTACGCGACCACTTTCACCACCTGGACACGCCGCACCGAAGGCGGCAACGCGGCCCCGCGCAATGGCAAACACTGGGACACGTTCCAGCTCGAGAATCCCGGCAACGCGATTCTCACCTACGACCAGAACGCGGTCGCGGTTGCGATTGCCGACGCTGTCCGTGGTCACGAGCTCGCGCAACCGTATCTCGTCTCCGGCGAGCCAGAAGTCTCGCTCGAGTGGGTGCTCGACGAGGCGCTCGGATCCATCGCCGCAAAGGGTCGCGTCGACTGGATGACGATTGTCGACCGTCGCCCGGTGCTCGTCGGCCTCAAAACCACGCGCGACTGCCGGCATTTCGCGTTCGCCAAGCAGGCCGCGAACCTGGGCTACCACATGCAGTGGGCTTACTACTTCGACGGGTTCAAGGCGATTCGCCGCATCGAGCCGCGGGTCGTCGAAATCGTCGTCGAGGTCGAGGCCCCGCACGCTGTCGCTGTCTACAACATCCCGAGCGACATCATCGAGCAGGGGCGCGAAGAGTATTGGGAGCTCGCGAAACAACTCGCCGAGTGCGAGGTGCGCGCCAGTTGGCCCGGCCCCGTGCCGGCCGAGGAAGACCTGACGCTCCCCACTTGGGCCTACAAGCAGGCCGATGACATCGGCGAGCTCGGGCTCGACGGCTAACCACATTCGCGCACGTGCATATCCGCAATCGCGCAACTACAGAGGACGATCATCATGTCTGAAGCTGAAAAGGTATTTCCGAAGCCGGTCGATTGGGACGAGCTCTACCCGGGCCGCTTCCTGAAGGCGGGCGAATTCAAGGGCAAGAAGCCGACGCTCACGATCACCGAGGTCGAGATCAAGGAACTCATCGGCGACAAGGGTCCGCAGATCAAAGGCGTCATCTCGTTCCAAAAGACCGAGAAGAAGCTCGCGCTCAACAAGACAAACGGCATCTGCTTAAAGGCCATGTTCGGCCGCAAGGTGCAGGACTGGATCGGCAAGCGCGTCACGCTCTTTGCCGGGATCTGGAACGGTGAGGAGTGCATTCGCGTCTGGGGCTCGCCGGACATCGGCGCCGACCAGGTCGCCGAGGTCAGCTTGCCGCGAAAGAAGCCTTTCAAAATGACACTGCGCAAGGTAGAGCTCGGCGGTCCGCGGCCCGTGCCGAGTGCGAAGCCCGCGGCCGCGCCCACGCTCGACGCCGATGTGCACGCGAAGAAGCTGCGCGAGCAGCAGACGCTCGAGGA
>CAZKNV010000001.1:0-58000 GCA_964554145.1 uncultured Burkholderiaceae bacterium | reverse complement strand
CGGCGAGGTCGCGCAGAAGCCCGATGCGCCCTTTCTCGCCGCCGCCGCCGGCAAGAGCGGCCTTTTCGCGCGCGACCTCTTGCCGTTCTCGCTCAGTGCGCGCGTGAAGGAGGGCGGCGCCGAGCGCGCGCTCGAGACCTTGCTCGTCGAAGCCCGTCGCGTCGAACAGTTCGGTTTTCTGCAATCGGAGCTCGATCGCGCCCGCGCCAACATGCTGCGCGGCTACGAACGGGCCTACGCGGAGCGCGACAAGACGCCGTCCCGAGCGCTCGCCGCGGAGTTCATCAGGAACTTCCTCGAGGACGAGCCCATCCCGGGCATCGCCTACGAATACGCCATCGCGCGACATCATCTCCCCAGCGTCACCGTCCAGGAAGTCAATGCGCTGGCGGCGAAATCGATCACCGCTGACAATCGCATCGTGATCGTGCAGGGCCCCGCCCGCGATGGTGCTCCTCCCGCGACCGAGGCCGGCGTGATCACGGCGCTCGCGCGCGCAGGCTCAGCGCCAGTCGTCGCATATACCGAAAACATTTCCCGCGAAAAGCTCATCGCCGCGCTCCCCGCCGCGGGCAGCATCACGCGCTCGCGCGGAATCCCGGGCGTCGGCGTCACCGAATGGACGTTGTCCAACGGCGCCCGCGTCCTCGTCAAGCCCACCGACTTCAAGGCCGACGAGATTCTCTTCACCGCCTACAGTCCGGGTGGCACCTCTCTCGCCTCCGACCCTGAGTACGTCTCCGCGGCGCTCGCATCGCAGATCGTAGGTCTCAGCGGCATCGGACAGTTCAGCCGCGTGGACCTGGGAAAAAAGCTGGCGGGAAAGGCGGTGCGAGTCGCCGCATCGATCGGTGATCGTGCCGAACAGCTCAACGGTTCGGCGGCTCCCAAGGATCTCGAAACGATGCTCCAGCTCGTGCATCTCCAGTTCACCGGAGCGCGGCTGGACACCTCGGCGTTCGCCGCGTTTCGCGCGAGCGCCGCATCCATGCTCACCAGCCGTGGCGTGTCTCCGGAAGCGGTCTTCGCTGACACTATTCAGGTAACGATGTCGCAAGGCGACTTCCGCGCTCGCCCGATGACCCCGGCGGTATTCGCGGAGACGGTACCCGAAAAATCCATCGCCTTCTTCCGCGACCGGTTTGCCGATGCCGGCGACTTCACCTTTGTCTTCGTCGGCAACGTCGATACCGTTGCGCTCAAGCCCCTCGTCGAGCGGTATCTCGCGTCGCTTCCATTTCTCCCACGCACTGATTCCGTCCATGACACCGGGACGGGGGCACCGAAGGGTGTCATCGAGAAGACCGTACGCAAGGGCTCCGAGGCAAAAGCCAACACCGTGATCGCGTTCACGGGCGCATGCAACTACACTCCCCAGACGCGCTTTGCAATGCGCGCGCTGGTCGACGCATTCCAGCTGCGGCTCGTGGAGACGCTCCGCGAGAAGCTGGGCGGCACGTACAGCCCTGGCGTCGGTGGCACCTGCTCGAGCGCGCCGCGCGAAGAATACCGCATCGAGGTTCGCTTCGGCTCATCGCCCGAGAACGTCGAGCCCCTTACGCAGGCAGTGTTCGCGCTGATCGACACACTGAAGGCAGTCGGCCCCACGAAGGCGGACGTCGAGCGCGTGAGGGAGCAGATTATTCGCGGCCGCGAGGTCGAGCTCAAGCAGAACAGCTACTGGCTCGGCAACATCGCGGCGCGCGATCAGGCTGGCGAGGAGCTGGCCGGTTTTCTCGAGCCGTATGACGCCATGGTGCGCTCGCTCACCGCCGAACAGATCCAGTCGTCGGCCCGCCGGTACCTGAAGATGGAGAATCGCGCGCGCTTTGTACTGCTGCCCGACGCATCGCCCCCGAATGCGAGCGAATCTCGTTAGGAGGTTTCTGCAAGGCCGGTTAGAGAACTTCGGAGCCAAGTCGCCAGCGCCGCCTCCATGATCCTGTTGCTCGCTACGCACTTCATGACGTCGACCACTTCCGGCTCGGTCGCATCTATGTCGAAGCCATTGATGTCGAGAAAGACGTACGTAGCCATGAACGCCGAGCGTTTGCTGCCGTCGACGAAAATGAAATAATGGGGATAATATAGCTACTATTGTTAAACTCGGTGAGGACATGATCGCCGACAAGCGTCAACTACGACCTGCTGGCTTGACCTTCCGGCTCCCGCGGCGACTACCTCCACACTCTGAGCGCCGGCCTCTCTACGGGATCGTCGGCGAGTAGGACTTCATCCAACTCCCCAGGCCCCTCGATCTTCCTCGGACCCGCCACGAAGAGGTCTTCGCTCAGTGGATCGAGTACGTCCGTGCGATCTCCCCACTCATACAGCACTCGTCCCGTCATCGCGCACCGTACTGTTTGAAAGTCGCGCAAGCTCGGACGCCACCCGTCCCACGCATCGCGGTCTTCACTCCGAACGTCGTGCCACGCCTCGCCGCCGAACCCGCCCTTCACATGTCCGTACACGGCAAAGAGCTCGCTCGTGCGCCAGGTCGTGTCGCGGCGATAGATCCCCCACATGCCGTAGTGCCAGCACGCCTTTGCGGCATTGGCCGTCGTCCCCACCAATGGCCGCAGTGCCACGGTGTTCGGATGCAGCTTCAGGTCTTCGCGAACGAGAACCTCGATTTCGCGCAGGGATGCGCGTTCGCCGCGCAAGACGTCGGGCTCCTCGTCGCGTCCGTACCCGTAGCGGTCGAAGCTTGGCTCTCCTAGCGCCTCCAGCCTCTCGCCAGGGAGCGGCGCCTGTCCGCGACCGAGCGCTTCGGCAAGCGCCCCCATCGCACTCGGTATCTGCCCCGGCGCGAAATGCTCGATGTCGCGCAGATAGCTCCGGAGTGCGTCGTCCACCTGGCACGGTCGCTCAACCTCGTCGTAGCTTAGCGACTTGAGCCCGGCGGTCACGGCGCTCACCCCATCCCGGTCCACGCGCCAGGATTCTCCCGGCATGCGCCGGAACACGGTGATGTCCGTCCCACGCAGCTTTACGAGGTCTTCCGCCATTCGGCACCGATCAGCGCTGCCAGCATCAACTCGACCTCCGCATGCTCGCGCGCCAGTCTCGCGGGCGAAGCGCGGCCATCCGCTTGTTGACGATTGTCTCCACCTGCTGCGCTAACGACGCGAGGCCGCGAGAGACCCCCTCGAGCCGTCCGGCTGCCGCCGATTCCGGGGCCGAACCGACTTCTGCCGCAACCGTCATGAGCACCGCCTTCGTGTACTCCGCAGTATTCACCCTGTTATCAACTGCATGCCGCCGCCAATTTAATGGGTGCTTGATATCTTCCCGTAAGGCATGCAGCGTGGACGCGGTGACGTGCGGTGACGTACGGTGACGTGCGGTGACGTGCGGTGACGTGCGGTGACGTGCCCAGGAAGGCGAGCAGCTCATCGGGCGCGACGCTGACGGATGGCGTGTCCCCGCCGAACCATAGCGTCGGAAGGTCCCATCCAAGCCTGAAGCAGCATTGTGAAACGCGACATTCGTATTCCCGGATCCGATGATCGCTTGAGGAGGCTCAGGGCAGTTCGTCCGAGCGCCGCAGAGTCGACGGTGCCCTGGCGACACCGAACGTCCCCGCCCTACAAATGGTTGCGAGCCAGGTCAACAATGCTTGTGAGCATCCGCTTCTATCTGACGACGATCGTTCCCGTTAGCTTCTGACCGTTCCACGGCGACTTGCCGGCAGTGACAGTCATCGTCCACCGATAGGTGCCGGCCGTCAGGAATCGCCGCCGCGAGCTTTGGTTCGTGGCAAGTGTGGTAACATTTCCTGAAGCTCCCCCCGTCGATGACGCCGGGACCGCATCAGTTGCTCCGGCGGGATTGTCGAACGTGTACACCATCGTGATCGCGCTCGCTGTCGCCGCCGAGTTCTGAAAGGTCACCGTCGCGCCCGGAGCAAGAATGAACGTCTGCCCCGAAGCAGTACTAGTCATAACGAGCGTGTTTTCGCCGGAAATGTCAGTATTGGTGCTGGCAACAGTAGCAGTGTAGGGATAGCTGAACGTGTAGAACACGCTATCTCGCAACAGGGTCCCGTATGCGTTCACAGTGGCGAATACCCACGCCGATCCCTCGCCGAGGAGGGGCATGATCTGATTCGTTCCCAAGGAGGAGAAATCCTTCGAGACCCTTGCCAGGGTACTTCCAACAGAAATTGTAGGGTCATAAACTCGCATCTTGTCCACGTCCGACGCCCTTACAGTGTAGCGCATGACCGGATTCGAGATGCTCACACCGGTTCCTGGATCGCGAATAACTGGCCGGATTGTCTTTGGCGTGCCGCTCGCGAGCCTGGCGCTGTCGGGTGCCACCGGTTGAATGGAGAGCGTTGCCCCAGAGATTGAGGTAGCGGTAACCTGGGCGAGAATTTGATCGCCTTTGAGTGCACGGTTCTGCCACGCGATCACATTGATACGGATATCCGAGCTGGATGGAGCTCTGCCCGTCAGCACACCAGAGATGGCGTCAAGACGGACCTTCAGCGAGTCGCCAGGCGCCTGCAGGAAGTAGCGAACGCTGTCGAAGCTCGTTATCGGTGTTCCCGTGAGCGATAGCGCGGTGATGCTCAGCTGCTGCGTTCCCCCAACCGCGAGAATTGCCACCGGAGGTGAAGCGACGACCGCACCGATCGTTTGGTCCGGCAGTGTTGTTCCTGTCAGTGCACCCGGGTCGCCAACGCAACCAGTTACGAGGACGGCCAGTGCAGCGACCGCGCCATAGGTTCTCATAGTAGCGTGCATACTCGCATCCTCATGGCAGTTGAGCTGATCGGATCTCAGGGATTGCGTTAGAAGTAGCGGTAGGTCACGGCTCCACATTGTCGCATCCGCTCCAGAGAGGATTGCCGGATTCCGCCGGTTTACCCAACTGCCAGACGACATCGGAACCATAGGAGGTGCCGTTGCTGCTACTTCGGGGATTTACGTATGTCCCTGTAGGCCAGAGCGTGGCCGGATCGCGATTGTAAATTCTCGCGAGCCGTCGCAGGTCTCCCTGCCGGTGTCCGGTCACGAAGAGCCACATTGCTCGCTCCTGCATGAGCAGATCGAGACGTGCAGCAGCGCTCCCCGGATCAGCCAGCGGCGGCAGCGAGGCCGCCGTCAGTCCTGGGACTGGCGCGCAGGGCGAGCTACCTATGCATGTGCCGCGCAACGTATTCAGGATCGTAAGCCAACCCGGATCGCCGGCAGCGAGTGCCGCTTCCGCCTCGATAAGGCGCGCCTCGAGCCCATCCGCCACGCGGATAGGATTATCCGGAATCCCGGCTGAAGCGTCCAAGGTTCCGGCTTTCGTCCGAGAGTACTTTGCTGTGACTCTCAGCGGCGAAGTAGCAGGGGTAGTCATAACGCCGGTCCGCGGATCGCTGGACCAGACCAAGCCGTTACCCCCCTCGCCATCGACAACTTGATTGAAGAAGTAGGCCAATCCGACCCAATTAAACAATCCAATCGCGAGGGCAAATTCGGCATTGTAGATGAAGTCGGACGGAACCCCCTGAACCGCAGCAGCGGCTTCAGCAAAGCGTCCCAGGCCAAGCAGTGCTCGTCCCTTGCCGATTTTCGCGAGGTTTACCGCTCTGCTGCTATCGGCGCCCAGCGTCATGGCGGTGTCAAAGAGCGTGGCCGCACGCTCGAACATCTGCTGCGTGGAGAATCCCGGCGTGGGCACCGGAGCGCCGTTCAGCGGCACCTCGCTCAGCGGAACGCCCGAGCAAAAAAGCTCCGCAAGCCAGACGATGGCAAAGCCCTCCAGCGCGTACAGTTCTCCCTGCAGCGCCGTTGGAGCATTCGGTGCATACCGTCGCAATGCCTCGCGCGCCTGGCGTGCTTTTATCCGCGGCACGTTGTACAATGAGAAGGCATCGCCGTAGTTGAAGCCGAAAGCGACATGCCGAGCATTCCCGGTTCGCGTATCGCCGATAACTCCGAGCGGAAGCGCTTGAATCGTCATCAGCTCGTCGGTCGTCAGCCCGACGTTCAGGACATAAGCACCGGGGTTACTGGGTCCGCCGAGCGCGAACGCGAACGTCTGGCGCGCTCCGTTGTAGAACTGGATTGCGCCGACGGCGGTCGTGACCGTGCTTTCATCCACTACTGTATTTGGCGGCTCCACGTCCACCATGGTGCTAGGATTGCATGCCGTCAGCAGACCGAGTCCCAATCCGGCGAAGCGAAAATACCTCGCCCCCAGTTTCTTTTTCTTCCTGATTCTCATCTTAGTCAGAACTCCACTTGGATGCGGACCGTCCAGCTCCGCGGTTGCGCGATGGCGGATCCATCATCTACAGCGGTCTCGGTCATCGTTGGAGATACAAACGAATCCAGGTTCGGATCTCCCCAGAGGTAGTTCGACCACACTCCGAGATTGCGTCCGGCGAGCGTCGCTTGTGCTCCTTGCGCACGTAAGTATCGCTTCGCGATTGCTAACGGCAGCCGATATGTGGCTGACAACTCCGAGAGCCTTATGACTGTTGCTTCGACGCCCTCCGGTCCAAAGCTGCCCATGCTCCACCCGACCGCCGCGGCTTGCTGTGCCAACGTGCAAGTCTTGTCAGAGGAGCAGCGTTGAATGATGAGGCCGCCGTTCTCCGCCGCTCGTTGGGTCAACCCGTTTACCTGGTCGATCTTAGCACCAAGACGGAATGCACCGGAGAGGAATGTGAACCCGTTGTCCCAGGTGACTTCGCTGCGGGGATAGGGGGCACCCACGTAGGTTAGGCTACGTGGGACGCCTGGACTTCCGGCGGACATGACGATCTCATCCCGCGAGATAATGCCGTCGCCGTCGGCATCCGCATATGAGGCGACGGCTCTACCAAAACCTGCAAAGATCGGATAGCCTACGACAAATCCTCTGGTTTGAAAGAATTCGTCAGTGATCCCGCTGCTGACAAGCTTGTTTTTGTTCTGCGCCATGCTGACTTGCAGGTCCCAGCCAAACGAACGAGCATCGAGGAGCTTTGCCGCTACCGACACTTCCACTCCGCGGTTCTCGACTGATCCGATATTCCGCAGCTGCGACTGACTGAACCATTGAACCAGCCGGGGCATCGTCCCATAGGACGCTGGAAGAGGGATCGATACAATCGCGTCCCGGCTCAGCTTGCGATACAGGCTCGCCTCGACGTGCACCCGCTCGTTGCTGAACATAGAGAGGTCAAACCCACCCTCCCACTCCGTCGAGCGCTCCGGCTTGAGGTCCGGATTGCCAATGCTGTTCTGAACGATGGCTGGAGAGATAATTCCGTTGATAACGGCGCTCCCTTGTATGTAGTTGGCGAGAACTGCGGTCTGTGAAGCCTGGTTCCCGGAATGCCCGTATGCTGTGCGCAGTCGCAAACTAGAAATCAGATTCTGGAAGGGGAAAAACGGCTCGTTCGAGACGAGCCACGAAAGGCTGAACTTGGGATAGACCGGAAGGTTTCTGTTGACAGTTGCGCCGAAGGCGCTGGCGGCATCCTGGCGTAGTGCGGCCGTAATGAACAGTCGCTCTCTGATGCCCGCCATCTGCTCGAGGTACCAACCGGCCGTCGCGGCTTCGTCGCGGCTCTCGGTTATCTCAAAAACCTGGGGGCTACCGCTCGTGGGAACTGGGGTAGGCGTGAGCAGTTCCGTGCCGAACCCGAGGTTGGTGCTGAAGTTGTTGTTGCCCGCGCGCAATGAATAGAATTTAGTGCTGTTGAATTGCTCACCGACGGCCGTTCGGGTAGTCAGCCAGGGCCGGGGTGTGAACGTGAACTGCGCCCCCAGATCCATGGTCGTCATCCACGTTTCGGCACGATCGGTGATTCGGCCACTCACACACCCCGTCAACGGCGCCAGCTCGACGGTGCATTCCGTTGCACGTACAAGAGACTCGTGTGTTCGGAGCGTGTAGTCGCCGCCCACCGTGCCGCGAAACGATAGCCAGGGTGTAGGCACGTAGTTGGCATTCGCCGAGACGAATGCGCGCTTGGCCAACGACGATTGTTTCCCTCGCTGACGCTCCGACGGCAGGTACCGCAGTGTGTCCCACGACCCCAGAGCGACGTTGTTCCCTAACGAGAATGTGCTGCGTGAGAGTCCTGAGGACCCACTCAAGACGTCTCGATACACGCCATTCGCGCTGAGTGCGACCTTCAACTTTGGACCAACGGTAAAGTTCGTACGCGACGAGCCGTTGACATCCATTGAGGTATTCGGCCGCCGCATCCAGAACGGTACCGGTGATGACCACATCCGCGCGATGCGGCGCTGCTCCACAGCCGACATCTTGGTCATCCCGACATTGTCTGAATAGCGCAACGAGACATATTCGCTCAGATGCTCTGTACCCCCGGACAAACTGGCGCTGACGTTCTTGGCGGTACCCACGCCGACCGTCGTCATCTGCGGATCGTTCGCGGGATTGAAGTGGCTGAGACTGTCGAGCCTGCACCCACCCGACGCGGCCACCCACAGAAAGCATCCATCGCCGCTGTTGCCGTTGGGCCACGCACCCCAACTCATCCATGGCTCGACAAATCTACCAGCTGGGCGTGACCATCCGTGGTCTGCCAGCAAGCTGTAGCGCAGCCGGCTAGCTGCTTTGCCTTGCTTAGTCTTGATGACTATCACGCCATTCGCCGCCTCCGTTCCATACAGGCTGGCTGCTGACGGGCCTCGGAGGATGTCGATTGACTCAATGGTATTCGGGTCGATGTCATCCAGCCGCGACGGCGTGGGACTGCCCAGGCTGTTCCTGTTGGAGACCGAGCGCGCGACGGGAATTACCCCTTCGCCAATGTTCATCTGCGATGCGGCAACGGTGACGGTCGCATTCAACCGCATGCCATCGAGGATAATGATGGGATCGTTGTTGAGACTGATGCTGTTGATGCCGCGAACGCGGACCTTCGATGGTGCGCCAACTGCGCCGGTGGTATTTGATACAACCACCCCGGGCATTCTTGCCGTCAGCAGATCGCTCATGTTGCGAATCAGCATCATGGACACGACTGAATCGGCTCTGATCGTGCCTATGGCATTCCCCACTTCGAAGCGTTGCCGATCACCTGTCGGCGTCACCACGATCTCCGACAACACGGTGGGAGCGTGCGCGAGCACGAAGTCCACGTTTGCTGTGCCGTTGTCCGCGACCGGCACCGTCCGAGAGTGTGTGCGGTAACCGAGCTTCCGCGCGGTAATCGTCCGGCTCCCGGCTAGGACTCCGCGGACCGTATAATTCCCATTGAGGCCAGTTGTCGCCGCGAGGCGCGTACCATCCACCGACACGCGCACTCCCGCGATCCCTTCGTTCGCCGTCGAGTCAGTGACGCGTCCCGTCACGACACCAACGGCCTGCGGCCTTGGCTGACGCACCAGGCTCAGTTGCCCACTCGGGGACAGCACTACATCTAGACGCATGCCGATGAGGACTTCGGTCAGCGCGGCCGCAACCGTGAGATTCTTCGCCTCAAGCGTGACGAGCGCTTCTATGTTCACAATGTCCGGGCTGAAGGTGAGGTTGAGCCCCGCTTGGCGAGCGATCGCGTCGAGCGCGGTGCGTAGTGGCGCCTGCCGCATGTCTATCGAGACCCGCCGCCGAAGCACCGGCGTTCGCGACACATCCAGCTCCACCGTCTCCCGCGCGGTGGCCATCAAAAACCGCGGACCGCGATCGGTCAATGTCGACTGCCCAATCGGGTCCTGCGCCCAGCCGCCGCTAGCAATTCCCGCCGATGCAACTGCAACCAGAGCTGCCAATAGCGAACGCCGCATGGTCTGTGTCCTCTCCATTATCGCTGCTGCTCCTGCGGAGAAAAGGTGACGGTTTTCCCACGTATCTGGTGTTTGAGATCGAGGGACAGGGCGATGACGCCCGCGATTTCTGAGGGAGGCTCGTCCGCGAACGACGCCGTGAGACGACGCGCACCCACCGCACTGTCCGCGAGCACGAAATCCATGGCGTAGTACCGGCGCAGCTCGCGAATGGCATCGCGCAGCGGAACGGCTTCGAATGCCAGGCGTCCGCTCGACCAGCCGATCTCGCGCGCGACGTCCACGCCACGTCTTACGTCAATTCGTCCGGACACGCCGAGCGTGCCGAGATCACCGGCCTCCAGCTCGACGCGTTTGTCGAGCCGTGTGCCGCCCATCGCGACGCGACCTTCCGCAACCACGACGCGGAGCAATGAATCGCCTGCATACTGGCGAACGTCGAAACGCGTGCCGAGATCTTCTATCACTCCGCTAGCCGTACGTACCCGGAAGGGACGCAGACTGTCATGCTTCACCTCGAACAACGCATGCCCCTCGAGCATCACGTCACGCGCGGTGTCGGAAAGGGGTGCCGCGAAACGCAGGCGGCTTTCCGGCGCTAGCAACACGTGGGTCCCGTCGCTCAGGTACACATCTGCGCGCTGAGCTTGAGTCGTCGCGACTTCGCGCCAGTCCGGAGATCCGGAATTCGCAGATGGACCGGATTTGACGGATAGAAGAAAGAACACCGCCGCGGCTGCGGTGAGGGCAGCGGCGGCGGCGATCGGGGTCCTCCAGGTACTGTGGTCGCTCTTGAAGGGACGGCTCGCGCGGCGCACTCCACCGGTCCTCACAGCGAGGTTGTGTCGCATTCCCTCGATGTCGAACGCGGGAGCGGTGCGCGCGATGGCCAGCTGCCATGCGTCCCGGATGCGATTCAACTCGCGCTCGTTCGCCGGATCGCTCTCCAGCCAGTGGCGGATCGCGAGCTGTTCTTCGGGCGAGCATTCACTGGAAAGGTATCGTGCCAGGGCGGCGTCATCGAACATGTCGAACGCCATTACGCGGGAGGTACCGCGAACCCCTAGTCGGCATTAACGGTCTATTTCCAATCCTCGAGGGCAGCGCGCAATCCCGCAAATGCCCGCGCCATGTGATTTTCTACAGTGTTTGGCGAGATGTGCATCACCTCGGCCGCCTCCGCGTACGACATGTGATGCTGGCGGGTGAGAAGAAAAGCCTGCCTCGCTCTCTCCGGCAGCTCCGACACTGCCCGGTTCACGCAGGCCGACAATTCAGCGGCGTCCAAACGGTCGGGCGCTTCGGGCAGAACATGCGTCGGGATGATCGGCACGTCCTTCGATTGCGCCTCCGAGCGTAGCTGAAAAAAGCTCTCTACGCGACGATGCCGGATCTTGCTGATCGCGCGGTTCCGTGCCGACCGATAGAGATAGGTACGCAGCTGGCCCGATACCTGCCAGCGATCGCGATGCTCCCAAATCCAAAGGAACAGATCCTGGACGATCTCCTGCGCGTCCTCACGCGAATTGAGGAGCCCATACACGTACGCGGCGAGAGGATCTGCGTACGCGGAGAACATGGCGTCGAAAGCCGAATAGTCCCCACCGCGGAGGCGGACGACCCACGCTCGCTCCCGCGCGTCGACATCTATCGGCTCACGTGCGTCTTCGAGTCGGAGTGTGGGAGCGGGGCGTGGCATCACCGGGGCGGTAGCTGATGTTAACAAATGGGGTCGCCTTTCGGAGAATGTCCCGTTGAGGCAGCAACGACGGTATATGAGTGAATCTGATTTTGTCAAGCATTTGGTGCGCATGCATGCGCGATCCCGACAACCTGACCTCTCCCGGACTTGCTCGGCCAGCGCGCTTCGCGCGTCCACTGAGCACGTCGGCTATCCCGCGACGCGGCCCCCGCTTAGCGCAACGGACGAATACGGGATCGGAGCCAAGTCGCCAGCGCGGGCTCCGTGATCCTGCTGCTCGCTACGCGCTTCATGACGTCGACCACTTCCGGCTCGGTCGCATCGATGTCGAAGCCGTTGATATCGAGAAAGACGTACGCAGCCATGAACGCCGAGCGTTTGTTGCCGTCGACGAAACCGTGGTTCTTGGCGAGGCCGAATGCATATGCCGCGGCGAGGGTCGCGAGGTCCGACTGGGAGTAGGCGAACTTGTGCTGCGGACGGGCCAGCGCGGATTCAATGAGGCCTTCGTCGCGCACGCCCGCTGAGCCGCCATGTTCGCGCAGCTGCGACTCGTGAATCACGTCGAGCATCACGCGTGTAAGCCACCGCGGCTCTGCGGGGCCTTCGCGGACCCTGCGGGTCTTGGCTCGGCCGCGAGGCCCGCTGCGCTTGGCCGGCATCGCTCAGCGGGCGAGCTCGCGCAGCGCGTTACGGAACTTCTTGGCTCCGCGCTCATAGGCGTTCATCGCGTCCTCGAAGTCGGGATCGAAGGGCGTGACGAGCAGCCCCTTGTCCGTTTCGACGACATAGACGTCATCGCCGGCATCCAGGTGAAAGCGCTCGAGCATGCTCTTGGGGAGCACCGTCGCAACCGAGCCGCCGATCTTCTTGAGTGTTTGCCGCCTCACCACAGGAGCCTCCCCTTCAATGAAATAATGGGGATAATATAGCTACTATTGTTAAACTCGGCGAGGACCTGATCGCCGGCAAGCGTCAACTACGACCTGCTGGCTTGACCTTCCGGCTCCCGCTACGAGCTACCTCCACACCCTGAGCGCCGGCCTCTCTACGGGATCCTCGGCGAGTAGGACTTCATCCAACTCCCCAGGCCCCTCGATCTTCCTCGGACCCGCCACGAAGAGGTCTTCGCTCAGTGGATCGAGTACGTCCGTGCGATCTCCCCACTCATACAGCACTCGTCCCGTCATCGCGCACCGTACTGTTTGAAAGTCGCGCAAGCTCGGACGCCACCCGTCCCACGCATCGCGGTCTTCACTCCGAACGTCGTGCCACGCCTCGCCGCCGAACCCGCCCTTCACATGTCCGTACACGGCAAAGAGCTCGCTCGTGCGCCAGGTCGTGTCGCGGCGATAGATCCCCCACATGCCGTAGTGCCAGCACGCCTTTGCGGCATTGGCCGTCGTCCCCACCAATGGCCGCAGTGCCACGGTGTTCGGATGCAGCTTCAGGTCTTCGCGAACGAGAACCTCGATTTCGCGCAGGGATGCGCGTTCGCCGCGCAAGACGTCGGGCTCCTCGTCGCGTCCGTACCCGTAGCGGTCGAAGCTTGGCTCTCCTAGCGCCTCCAGCCTCTCGCCAGGGAGCGGCGCCTGTCCGCGACCGAGCGCTTCGGCAAGCGCCCCCATCGCACTCGGTATCTGCCCCGGCGCGAAATGCTCGATGTCGCGCAGATAGCTCCGGAGTGCGTCGTCCACCTGGCACGGTCGCTCAACCTCGTCGTAGCTTAGCGACTTGAGCCCGGCGGTCACGGCGCTCACCCCATCCCGGTCCACGCGCCAGGATTCTCCCGGCATGCGCCGGAACACGGTGATGTCCGTCCCACGCAGCTTTACGAGGTCTTCCGCCATTCGGCACCGATCAGCGCTGCCAGCATCAACTCGACCTCCGCATGCTCGCGCGCCAGTCTCGCGGGCGTCGCCGCTCGCATCGCGGCGATCGATGCGCGTAATGGTCGCTCGATCGCTTCCGCGGCCGCATCGCCGCACCCCTGTGCGCGAAGCTCGGCCATCCGCTTGTTGACGATTGTCTCCACCTGCTGCGCCAGCGACGCGAGGCCGCGAGAGACCTCCTCGAGCCGTCCGGCGGCGGCCGATTCCGGCGCCGAACCGACTTCCGCCGCAACCGTCATCAGCACCGCCTTCGTGTACTCCGCGGTATTCACCCTGTTATCGACTGCATGCCGCCGCCAATTCAACGCGTGCTTGATATCGTCCCGTAAGGCGTACAGCGTGGACGCGATGACGTGCGGCGACGTGCCCAGGAAGGCGAGCAGCTCATCGCGTGCGACACCGCAGATCGCATGCGGATTCTTGACCCCCGACCTGGCCACCGCCGCCTTCAGGGTTTCTCGACTCGACGGATGCCAACCGTCCAGAATCCGACCGAATCTCGTCGGCCATTGATCCCACAGGGCCGTCACAGGGTCGTCGATCATCGCGATGACACTCTGTGCGTCGTCGGCGAGACGCAAACGCGGCACGCACAGCGCCTCGAGCGCGACGCTGACGGATGGCGTGTCCCCATCGAACCAGAGCGTCGGAAGGTTCTCACTCGCGTCGGAGAGCGCAGGCACCCCTACGAGCAGCGCCACGTCCGAGACGAGCGGCGACGCCGCTCGATAAGCTGGCCTTACCACGAACTCGTCATGCCCATATTCACGAATGGCGTAGTCCAGCTCGTGCTCGGCGTCCTCGATGTTTTCCGGCAGCGACTGCACCCGTGCCGACAGCCGAACAATGGTTGCCCCGAGCGCGGTCGCCAGATCGTGGAACTCGAGATACGTGAAGCGGTCGAGCCGTCGAAGGACTCTCGCATGTTCCGGTCTCGCTTCCGGACCGTGAAGCTCTTCCCACTCAGGGATGCGCCGCACGAAGCCGGATGCATGCTCGTCCTCGCTGACTTCGAACACATCGCGCGCAAGCCGCTCGAGTGCCCCGAAGTCGATCTCGCGAGCTAAGGCTTCACCCACTGCATGGAGTTGCGCGCCGACGGCTGGCGTGATCGCGCCCTTCTTGTCGGTCGACAGGAGCGTCGAGATGTCCAGTCCGGGCGGCGCGAACCACACGAATGCACGTTCGGTGGGAGCAAGTGCACGCTCGATGATCCCGCCCTGTTGCTGCGCTAGAAACGGACGCAGCCGCCCCTTCAGCGAAAACGGTTGCGTGTTGCCGAGCACCGAAACGTTCTCGTCCACAACCACGCGGTTCTTGGGCGTCTCCTTGTCCTGGCGATCGACGTCGAAGATTGCGAGGCGTCCAAATACCCCTTCGACGACGAATGCGTCCGACGGTAAATGGATCATTCGCGGGATGGGAGTTGAGGCTGGGCGCGCTCCAACTATTGTAACATCGCCTAGGGATTCTCGCCTTTTCCACAATATGGCGAATCCAATGATCCGGCAAGAACTAGATGATCCGGTATGTCAGCCCTTGGCATCGGCTCCTTAACATAGGTGATACCCACCCTAAAGTATATATGTGTGTGAGCGCGCGCCGGCGTGGGCGCTCACGGAGGTGTTCAACTCACCGAAGTGAGAGCAGGTGAAAGATCGGATTGTCGAACGCGAAAGATCGTTGACCATTTTGACACGATCGCGCGGCTGGGCACATGGAAGTTGATCAGCAACCACACACACATGACCGCCTCGATGTCTTAGGGCATATCATTCACATTCACGCACAATCGAGCGCTTGCTCGCGCGCATCAACATCCGTCGGCTCACGCGCGTCTTCAAGTCGACGGGTGGAAGGGAGGCAAGGCATCACCAGGGCGGTAGCTGACGTGAAAACAACTGGGATCCCCTTTCGGAGAATGTTCCGTTCAGGCAATACCTACGGTATATGAGCGAATCTGACGTTGTCGAGCATTCGCCGCATACGCGTCCGCGATCCCCATAACGCCACGTCTCCCGGACTTGCTCCGCCAGACCGAAGATCCCTGGTGCGGCCATGGCTCGCACGTCTATATAATAGAAAGATGAGATTAGTAATTCTCGCAACGCTGGTTCCAGCGTTGCTCACAGCTCAAGATCGCAAAGCGTCGGGCGCGCTCGGCGTCGTAATCGACAGCATCCGTGGCAAGGGTCTCGGGAACGCAACGATTCTCGTGGAGGGAACGAGACTCAGCACGGTGTCGAACGCGGCCGGTGAATTCCGGTTCGACAGCATCCCTCCTGGCACGCGTCGTTTTCTGCTCCGGCATCCCCTGGTGGATTCCATCGGGCTTGAGATCGTATCGGCACCGATCGAGTTGCCCGCGGGACGGGTGGCGCTGGTCGCGTTAGCCGTGCCATCGACAGGAACGCTGCGTCGAGTGCTCTGCGCACCGCGCGACACGGCGGGTGGTTCCGCGATCATCCGGGGGCGCGTAACCGATCCCGACACGGATATTGCGATCGCGGGAGTGAAGGTGTCATTCGTTTATTATGCGATACACATCTCCAAGGATTCGGGGGTCAAGCGCCTGCCACGGCTGCGCGAGGCGACAACCCGCGCCGATGGGACCTACGCGATTTGCGGACTTCCACTGGACATGGCTGGCACGCTCATGGCCGTCAAGGAGCGCGCGATGACGCCGGAAATTCCGATCCGCCCCGGCATGGACGACGTCGTGTTCCGCAATTTGACATTACCGAATGACGTCGTGGCGGCGCTTCCGACAGTGCCGCCGTCGATAGCGGTCGCAACGGATAGCGCGCTGCCCGCTGCAGTCGCTGCGCCCGTTCGCCCAGTTCGCCTGCGGCGAGCGGTGGTGGATGGCCGCGTGGTTGGCGTTGACCGCGTTGGGGTCGCGGGGGCGCAGGTCGCTGTGGCCGGTACAACGCAGAACACTGTTACGGGCGAGGACGGGACGTTCACGATCCAGAATTTGCCGTCGGGAACGAGTGAGGTGATGGCGCGGAAGATCGGGTTCGCGCCGGCGTCGGCAATCGTGGATCTCACCGCGCGCCAGCCACGTCACGTGACATTGATGTTAACGAAGGCAACGCCGACGCTCGAGCCAGTGAATGTGATGGCGCCGATCGCGGCGCGTCTGCAGCGCGTTGGATTTACGGATCGGCGCCGAATGGGATTGGGCCGTTTCATTGACGCAGAGGAGATCGAACGTCGTCAGCCGATGAATGTCACGGACATCATCCGCTTCTTCCCGGGCTTTCGGATCGTCGAATCAGAATTCGGTCGCACCCTCGTGCCGACGCGCTCGGTGTCGGGGCAGTCCGCGAGCTGTATCAATCTCTTTGTCGACCACGCGCGGTGGGATCTCAACGAGCCCGGGGATCTCGATCGAGCGTTCAACGTGAATGAGGTCGCCGCCGTGGAGACTTACGCGGGGGGCTACGTCCCGCAGGAGTTCGCGGTGCCGATCAAGAATTGCGCGACGATCGTGATTTGGACGAAGGCGAAGTTGGACGAGAAGTGATGGCTTTCCGGTAGCACTATTGTAAGGCCGCAAGACGGCGCCGGCGAGCGACGGAAGGAACGCAAGGGCAGAGAGAACAGGGCGCATGGTCTATTTATGGTACCGTGCGAGCCTTGAAAAGCTCTGATCGAGGACGCTGCGTGTTCCGTCGTTGGCGTCGTCGACAAAGCCGGTGCGGACCGCTGGTTGACGATTCATTTGCGCTGCAAGCTCTCGCAAGCCAAACATAACTGTCTCACTAAGTTGGAACTCCAGGCCAGCCACCTCGCCTCTCGTGTTCTCCACGGAAACGAGGCGTAAGAAATCGCGCGTTGGAATCCACGCCGTCGCGGTACGTTCGATATGAACCTGGCGTAGCTGGCCTGCACCTTGTGAACTGACGTCAGCTGTCAGGTCTTCACGCCAGTGGGCAGCGAAGGCAGGATCTGGCGTCACCACATCTTCGCTTTTTTCGGCGATGCCAAGAGGATAGAAGGCGACCCTGTCGCCGAAAGCCAACACCAGATTCGGGTTTCGCCTCCGAGGTGGAGAGTAGTCCAGATCGGCTTGTATCAACTCGTGTGAATAAAGTGTAATGCGGACCGAATCAGGCGGATCGACAAGCCTCCGCCCTGGAAAGTCATAGGACGCCACCAAAGTGTGGACATCTGGAGCACCTAAGAAGAAGTCGAGGAAAATGTTGCGAGATCGCAGCGACGCTGAGAACCGCGCTGTCGTCCTGTTGAACGCGCTGTCGAAGCTGTGCTCCAACTCGCCCGAGAACGGCTGATTCTCCGATATGGGGAAGCGGAGTGGTTCCTCTACTTGGCTGACTTGCGAGAGTGCGGATGCAGCCGAGAGGCACAATGCCAAACCGGGGGCGAACTTGCGGATCGGACTCACATGAGATAAACGCTCGGGCAGTCGCTATCCCCTACGCAGCCGTGTGCAAACTGCCGAGACGCCCCCAAATTGTCGCGCAATCGACAGTTGTGCAGAAAGCAATAAAGCGCACCCCGGTACCCGGGTGGGCAAGTGGAGCACGAGACCGAAGACGTTTCGGATCAAGCGTGTTTCCGCGAGCGTTCGAACAAGACCGCTCCCACCGCATCCAGTGAGCTTCCAGCAGCCCCTAGAGCTACGGCAATATGATATATGAGATCAGCCGCCTCCTCGGTGGCGCGAGTTCCGTCTCCGATAGCACAAGCAGCAATGAACTCCGCTGCTTCCTCGCCAATTTTTTTCAGGCGGAGATTGCGGTCAAGGAGGAGCTCGTGGGTGTAGCTCGGTGGCTGCGGAGGGAGAGAGCGCAGTTCTGGCCGTGCTTCATTATCCGTTTTCTCCTGTTCGATCGCTCTTCGCCTAGCCTCGATAACGCTCGACAGGGCTGGAAAGATGTTCGGCCCTCCAGAAGAATCAGGGAAGCATGATCGCGCTCCGGTGTGACATGCCGGTCCCGCCGGCAGAACCCGCGCAAGCACCGTGTCACCATCACAATCGGTCGTGAGTGTAAGAACTTTTTGCACGTTCCCGCTCGTTGCACCCTTGCGCCACAGGCCCCGACTGCGTGATCGGTAATGCACCTCGCCAGTCTTGATGGTGCGCTCGAGCGCGTCCCTATCTGCGTTACCGACCATCAGGACTCTTCCGCTTACCGCGTCCTGCGTTACAACCACCACAGTCCCACTCTTCTCGTCGAAACGAACGGCGTCGAAGTCCAAGTGAGCGGTCATGGATTGCTTCCGGTTGAACCGACAGGCACTGGCGTAGTGAGAATGTCTCGCACAACGGCTGCGACCCCCGCATTAGTGGCGATCGCATCGCCGCCAAAGGCTGTCGCTCGGCCCCGCCAGTCAGTGAACGCGCCTCCAGCCTCAGTAATGATCGGCATCAGCGCTGCACAATCCCACTCCGAAATGACATCGTCGACCATTATATCCGCACGCCCTGTCGCAACGAGCAGATAGCCGTAGCAGTCTCCCCATGTCCGCATGGAGCTGGCACTGTCCTGAAGACGCAACCAGCGTTCGCGTCGCGACGGATCGCGCATGAAGCGCGCATCGGTTGTTACGAGCCGTGCCTCGCCAAGTTCCAAAACGCTCGACACGCGCGTACGCGAGCCGTTCCACCAGCATCCTTCGCCTGGAGCCGCGACAATAATCTCGTCTAACGCGGGGAAGAACGCGGCTCCGGCGATAACATGCTCCGCTTCAGCGACAGCGACGAGGGTTCCCCAAAGCGGCACGCCCTGCAGGAACGTGTAGGTCCCATCAATGGGATCGAGAATCCATCGCCGTCTCGCGCGTTCACGTACCGGCGGCAGCTCTTCGCCTATGATACCGTCCTCCGGAAAGCGCAGCTCGATCCAATCGCGTGCAGCACGCTCGGCACTTATGTCGGCAATACTTACCGGTGATCCGTCGCTCTTGCGGAAGCTCCCCAGACTATTTCCGTAGTATCGCTGCGCGACGTCGCCCGCGATGCCAGCCACCTCGGCGACTGCATCCATATAGATGCTGAGATTGCTCACGCGGCTATCCTCACCGGAATGCCCATCGCGCGCAACGCTGTCTTGATACTCGCGATATCGGTCGTCCCATCGTGCAGCACGCCGGCCACCAACGCTGCGTCGGCGCCTCCACGCGTGATCGCATTGGCGACATCGACAGCCGAGGCGCCACCGCCTGACGCGATGACCGGCACTGTGACGACACGGGCAACCTGCGAAATCAGCTCGATGTCATATCCGGAACGGCGGCCATCGCGATCAATGCTAGTTAGCAGAATTTCTCCCGCACCCAGAAGCGTGCATCTCGTTGCCCATTCGATCGCATCAAGTCCAGTTGGTTGTCTACCTCCATTCATGTAAACCTCCCAGCTCTCGTCGCGTCTCAGCGCATCGATACTTGACACTACACATTGCGATCCGAACCGCTCCGCAGCTTCGGTGAACAGCTCCGGCCTCAGAACGCAAGCTGAATTGATCGCAATCTTATCCGCGCCAGCACGCAACGCATTCGCGATATCCGCGAGCGATCGCATTCCTCCACCGACAGTGAGCGGAATGAACAACCGCTCAGCCGTGCGACGGACGAGATCGAGCAGCGTGCTCCTCTCCTCGTGCGACGCCGCGATATCCAGATACACGATCTCATCCGCACCCTGCGCTTCGTAGCGCTGGGCGAGGGTGACAGGATCACCTGCATCACGGAGGTTGACGAAACCCGTCCCCTTCACGACGCGACCGTCCTTTACATCGAGGCATGCAATCACCCTGTTGGTCAGCATCATTCGACCGTCACTGAAACGGAGCCCTTCGTGCTCACGACCTCGCCGGTTTCCGCGAGCGCATCGTAAATGGCGAGCCCGAGAGCCTTGAAAGCGGCCTCGATCACGTGGTGCCGGTCGGATCCGCGCAGAACCACGATATGGATCGTCGCGCGGGCCTCGTTGCTGAACGACCGCATCCAGTGGTCGTAGAGGCGGCTCGGCAGCGGCCCCTCGTAATAAGGTCGCCCACCGATGTCAACACACACCTGGACGAGCGCGTCGTCCATCGGAACTACCCGAGTGCCGTATCGCGCTGCGCCCGGCGGGACGATCTCCCGGAACGTGCGCCCGAGCGTGAGAGCTACATCTTCGATCAAGTGGTGATTGAGATCGCTGCGCGCAGAGACGTCGACGTCGAGGCCCGAGTAGCGGGCGAACGCGGTGATCATGTGATCGAGAAAACCATTCCCCGTCTCGATCTTGCTGGCTCCGCTCCCGATCCGGAGCTCGACGCGGATAGACGTCTCGGTGGTCTCTCTTCGTATCACGCTCATTCAGCGAATTCCTCGATAATGGATTGGGCATTCAGGGCACCGGTGTAAAGCGCCATTCCGATTATTGCCGCGCTGAGGCCAACGTTGGCGAGTTGGTGGAGATCCTGGGCGCTCCGCACCCCCCCGGATGCCTGTAGCGGCAGGTGGGAAACGGCAGCAAGCTCGCGCATGAGTGCGAGGTCGGGACCGCCCATTCGTCCCTCGCCGTCCACGGCGGTCACAAGAATGGCTGCAAGTGGCAGATCGTTCAGTCCTTCGACGCAATCGACTACGTCTCGTGGGAGAGTTTCAGACCAACCTCTCGTCACGAGTTGGCGACCTCTCGTATCCGAGGCAACGATGATTCTTTCGGGATAGCGGGCGGCCGCTTTCTCAAGCCATGCGCGGTCTTCGATTGCCCTTGTGCCGAGTACAACCTCGGACGCACCGGCTGCTAGCAGATCGCCGATGGTGTCGATATCCCGGACGCCGCCCCCGCACTGCACCTTCACTCCGGGCACTGCCTGGCCGTTCACCGAACACGCCTCCAGGATCTGCGTGACTATTGCTCGATTCGATCCTCGGCCTGTCGCAGCATCGAGATCCACCAGGTGAGTGCGGCGGAAGCCAAGCGCCATCCACTTTTCTGCGACAGAGATCGGATCAGGAATGCGAATGCGCTCATCGGCGTACGATCCCCCCACAAGCTGTACACATGCGCCGTCGCGCAAGTCGATCGCGGGAATCACCTGCATTGCATGAGATCCTCGATCACTCCGTTCACGAAGGCACATCCGGCGGCCGAGCTCTTTTCAGGGTGAAACTGGACACCAATCGTGTTCGCACATCGCATAACTGACGCGAACCGGGTGTCCTCGTGATTCGTCCAGGCGAGCACCGAGGACTCCTCCTCCGGCTCACAGACGAATGCGTTGGCGAAGTAGGCAGTGTCGATCTGCGTTTGGCGGTCCCTGTTTCGCGTTGGAACCCACTCGATGTCGTTCCAGCCCATATGCGGGACCTTAGCAGTACGAAGCCGCGCGACTGTGCCGGAGATGAGACCGATCCCTCGGCCGGGAGATTCCTCGCTTGCTTCGAATAGCATCTGCATCCCGAGGCAGATCCCCAGACACGGCTGTCCGTCCGCGAGTGCAGATCGGACATTTGATTGTGCGCCGCGCATGGCGCTTGCCGCGACCCCGAAGGCTCCCACGCCTGGAAGAATCAAGATGTCGGCCTTAATTGCAGCACAAATGTCAGCCACGATCGACACCTGCCGCCCATTAACAGAGATAGCCTTCATCAGGGAGTGCAGATTGCCCGCACCGTAATCGAAGATTGCAATCCGCGTCACGACTTTTCTCCGAGCACGTCGAGGCAGCCCTGCATAAAATCCCACGGTCCAATTGCGACCCGAATTGCGTCACCAATTCCGGGAAGAGAGGGAAGTGATCGCACGCCGATCCCAGCGTGCTCAAGGTAGCTAGCCGTGACACCGCAATTTTCAACGGGGATTAGCACGAAGTTCGCTGACGATTCGAACGACGCGATACCGCGCATCGCGAGCTCGTACCGAAAGCGCGAGCGATTCGCAACAACCTCTTTAACCCGGCCACTTACCCAGCACTGATCCTTCTCGAGCGTGGCGATCGCCGCTCGTTCGGCGAGAGTGCTCACCTTGTAAGGGCCTCGAGCCTTCATTACCTCCCAGACTAGCTCAGGTGAGCCGATGCCGTAGCCGATGCGAAGCCCGGCTAGGCCGAACGCCTTGGACATCGTGCGCGTAACTAATACAGGCCGACGACTCGATACCCTGTCAATGAAACTCTCGCCACCGAACTCGACGTACGCCTGATCGATGATCACGAGTCCGGCAGCCTGCTCGACAATTCGCTCGACTGCACCGCGCGAGAGCGCTCCGCCCGTCGGATTGTTGGGCGAGCATAGATAGGTTATGCGTGCACGGGTCGCGAGCATCATCTCCACATCCGCATCGAAGTCTCCGGTGAGCTGGATCTCAACCGGCACGAGGCCGTTTGTCCGCGCGAAGATGGGTATCATGCTGAATGACGGAGTGGGCAGACATAGCCGCTCGCCGGGCTCGGCGAAGGCGCGAATCGCTGAATCGAGGACGTCGTCCGACCCGCAGCCAGCCACAACCATCTCCGGAGACACACCTACGTAGCTGGCAAGCCTATTTCTGAGCGTCGGCTCGTACGCAACCGGGTATTGGGTCACGTCTTCCTGCGCGATCTCGGTCAACACGCGCAATGCGGACGGAGGGGCGCCCCACAGATTCGTATTGTCGCTCAAGTCCATTGCGCACCGCTCGCGTGGCGTAGAGTAGAGAGCTATCTCTCGATAGCTCCCACGCGCGAGTGAGGCCACGACGTCGGAAGCGAAACTCGAATTGACACTTGTCATCTCGGACTCCAGCCGAGCGCGGCAGCGGCATGATCGGAGAGCCCTTCAGCATTGGCGAGGATGGCAGTGTCGTCGGCGAGACACTGAGCAGCTTCGCGGCTGACCTTCTGATATGATGTCCAGCGAAGGAAATCGAGCGGGCCCAGCCCGGAATAGCTTCGCGCCAGACCACCGGTGGGAAGAACGTGATTTCCACCGGTGATGTAGTCGCCGAAAACCACCGACGATTCCTCGCCGACAAACACGCAGCCAGCGTTACGGATTTCGGGTAGCACGCGTTCCGCATTGCTCACGGCGAGTAACAAGTGCTCGGGGGCGTACTCCGCCGCGAAGTCGACTGCTTCGACAATCGAGGTGGCGGTGAGGATGGCGCCGTTCTGTTCGAGCGCTGACCGAATTACATCCGCGCGTGGCGCGCTCGATACAATCCGTTGAATGGCATTCGCGACTGCGGATGCAGTCTCTGCGTCGAGAGCAATAACGACGACACACACGTCGACATCGTGCTCAGCCTGCGCGATTACCTCACGAGCGATCGAGCCCGGATCGCAACTATTATCGCAGATGACCAAAAGCTCGCTCGGTCCCGCCGGTGAATCGATTCCTACAACTCTACTCACCAGGAGTTTCGCCTCAGCGACGTACGCGTTGCCCGGGCCGACAATTTTGTCCACGCGGGGAATGCTCCCGCTGCCGTATGCCATAGCCGCAATCGCCCCGGCCCCTCCAACAGCGAACACTCGATCGACGCCGGCGATCTCACACGCGGCGAGAACCACGGGTGCTGGGTATCCATCCTTACCTGGCGGAGAGCAGAGGATGATCTCAGATACTCCCGCTACGCGCGCGGGAATGGCCGCCATCAAGACGCTGCTCGCATACGCCGCACGACCGCCGGGAGCGTAGATGCCGACGCGTCGAAGCGCATCTGGCCTTCTTCCGACGATAACGCCTTGCTCAGTTTCGATCTCGGCTGGCTGCGGCCGGCCCGCGGAGTGAACAGCAGCGATATTCCGCGCTGCGCGCTCCAGTGCCGAGCGGACTCGACGATCCAGGGACGCAAGTGCTCGATACCTGACGTCGGCAGGAACCTCAAGACCCTCAAGAGTCACTCCGTCGTACTCGCGGGCCATCTCGAAGAGCGCGAGGTTACCGTCAACCTGCACGCGTCGCACGATCGTCGCAGTTCGCTCGCGCACGAGTGTGTCGCTCTCCTTTGCTCTCTCAAGGAGCGATCTCCGATCGTTGGTCGATAACTCACTCAGGGTACCCTTGTGTTTGAAAGGCGTTGTGAGAGTCATTCCAGTCACGGCATCAGGCGCTCCACGCGGGTGACGAGAATTCCGCTGGCGCCAAGTGCTTTGAGAGCCGTGATCGTTCGGTAAACCGTCACGGCATCCACGACCGAGTGAACCGCGACCCGATCACCGCCGTTTAGAATGTCAATCACAGTTGGCCCATTGATGCCCGGGATGACCTTCTTGACCGCATCGAGCGAACCTCTTGGAACGTTTGCCATGAGGTACCTGGTCCCGCGAGCGCGCACGACGGACTCCAACGCCATGATGAGCGATTCGATCGCGTCAGCCTTGGACGCGTCGAAACCAGGTTCGCTCTTTGTGACGAGCTGCGCACGTGATGTGAGCAGCGTCCCAATTTCCCGAAGCCCGTTCACCTTGAGCGTCGACCCGGTGGACGTGATGTCGACGATAATCTCGGCGATGCCAAGGAGCGGTGCGATCTCCGCAGCGCCTGAGATGGGTACGAGCACGACCTTCTGACTCCGCGATTCAAAGAAATCGCGCGCGATATTCGGAAACGACGTTGCTATCCGAGTTCCCGCTGGGATGTCATCGAGTGAAGCGATGGCGCTGTCCTCGCGCGCAGCGGCAACGAGGCGGCACTCGCCGAAGCCGAGGTCGAGTCGCCGCACGACGGGGCGTGCTGCTTCGCACACGAGATCCCAACCGGTGACGCCAGCATCCGCCACGCCATCGGCAACGAATTCAGGAATGTCCTGCGCGCGAACGAATAGCGCTTCGAACTCTCCGCCAAGTGACGCCGATAGCGCGCGGTCGCCTCGCGTGCGAACCGGAAGCCCGGCATCTCCGAAGAGCTCGCGTGCGTCATCGGCGAGTCGTCCTTTATTTGGTAGTGCGATTCTGAGCATGAGACCAGTGTTAGGAAAACAAAAAGCCCGTCCGGGAATGGGACGGGCTGCGGAAGTTCTGTGAGTGTAGCCTGACTAGTGGTCTATACTAAATGGTAGTCTGACTTGCACGCGCAGAAACGCCCGCGACCCGTGAGGCCGTGGTGCTGATGCGTGCGGTGGTGAAAGTTGGAGAGTTTCATTGCTACATCATAGTAATTAGTGAAAGCAAGCCGCACAACGTCTCCCATTGCGACTTCAACAATATGACGTTTCAAGTCGCTCGTACCCCTACAACAAGGGGAAACGGGTAACCCCCCCTCATTGTCTTAGACACTGTGACCGGCCCTCGCTAGAATCGTCGACCATCAACCGCTTGCGCGGTTTACTTACCTGTTGTACAATTTGCATACAATGCCAAGAATTCTCGCCACCAACTTCTACTTTACCTGGTTTTACGGGGTCAAACCTCGGGGGCCGGGTCGCGTGCGTTCGTATTAAGTAGAAGCTGACGCTCGTTCTGCATGATCCTTAAGGCTCCCGAACACCGGGAGCCTTTTTTATTCCTCTAATCCGACGTTCGATGCAGTCTTACAAGCTTGTTTCGCGCCAAGCAAACATCATCAAGAATTCAACTGAAGTGCCCGTGACTGATGATTGCGTCATCGGTGGCCGCAGCCTCGTTGTGATCGCCGGCCCCTGCGCGGTCGAAGGCAGAGCAATGTTGCTCGATACCGCCCGGGCTGTGAAAGCCGCAGGAGCGTCAATGCTCCGAGGTGGTGCTTTCAAACCGCGGACATCGCCGTATGCGTTCCAAGGACTCGGTGAGCAAGCACTAGATATGTTGGCTGAGGCTCGAGCCGAGACGGGACTGCCTGTAGCTACCGAAGTAATGGATACTCGTCAGGTAGATCTGGTGAGTCGTTATTCCGACGTCCTCCAAATCGGTGCGCGCAATATGCAGAACTTCGCGTTACTTGGAGAGGTCGGTAGAAGCGGGAAACCCGTTCTGTTGAAGCGCGGCCTCTCGGCGACCATCAACGACCTGCTGCTCGCAGCAGAATACGTCATGGCTCAGGGGAATTCCAGAGTAGTGCTCTGCGAGCGGGGCATTCGAACTTTCGAGACCGCTACCCGTAACACGCTCGATCTCTCCGCGGTGCCAGTGCTGAAGGCCGAGACCCATCTTCCGGTGATAGTTGATCCGAGTCACGCCGCGGGAAGAGCGGACATTATTGGACCGCTGGCCTGTGCCGCCGTAGCGGTGGGCGCGGATGGGCTCATCATCGAAGTGCACCCGGATCCGTCGACAGCAAAATCTGACGGACCTCAGTCGCTCACCATCCCGGCATTCGAGCGTATGATGGAGAGTATCCGACGCTACGCTCTGGCGGCTGAGCGCGACGTTTTGGGAAGTGTTCGCGTTACAAACGAGAGGGTGCTTGGCGCGAACCGATGGCCCGAGGTCGTACCGGCATGAGAGCGACTCCAACACGTGTCGCTTTCCAGGGCGACTACGGGGCGTACAGTGACGAGGTGATCGCCCATATCTGGAACGGATCGGCCGAGTCGTGTCCGCGATACGATTTCCGAACCGTCGTTCGCGAGGTCAGAAGCGGAGCCGTGGAGTTCGGCGTCCTGCCCATAAGAAACGCCATCGCTGGAATAGTGGTGGAGAGCGAAGCAGCTCTAGCAGAGGCAGATGACCTCACAATCGTGAGAGAAATCCTCTTTCCAATCCGCAATTGCCTGCTGGCACTCCCCGGAGTCAGGCTCAGGTCAATTCGCACCGTTATGAGTCACCCTATGGCAATCGCGCAGTGCAATCGGTTCTTCTCCGAGCACCCGAACTTCACACCAGTTCCGAGCTACGACACAGCGGGCTCTGCTCGACGAGTCGCGAGTGGGCACAATTCGACACAGGCAGCCATTGCAGGTCGCGCTGCTGCTGCCCGGTATGGCCTGGCCATCATATTAGCGAACATCGACGACATCCCCGACAATCGAACGCTATTTCGCGTCGTGACACGAAAGAGCGGCCATGAGAGCTCAATGAGCAGCAATGGCTTCTAACGTTCGATGGCCTGAGCAGCCACCACCTGAGCATGGCGCAGAGGAAAGCACAGAGCATTCCCGCGTTCTAGCAATTCGCGGAGCAACTACAATTGAGCGAGATGAGGCAGATCAGGTCAGATCAGGTCAGATCCGCAACGACGGAACTATTAGTCGCGATGGCTAAGAGAAACTCTCTCGCCTCTTCCCAGATTGTGAGCGCGATTTTCACAGTCACACACGACATTCGCAGTGAGTTTCCGGCTCGCGCGGCACGCGACATGGAGTGGGACGCCGTGCCGTGCCTACGCGCTGTAGAGATTCCCGTTCGCGACGCACCTCCGCATTGCATCCGTGTTTTGTTGCATGTTGAAACGAAGTTACCGGTGAATGCGGTCAGACACGTCTATTTGCGAAGGGCGCGCTTGTTACGGCCGGATCGACCTTACGACTGATACTTTTTTGCGAATCGTAGAGCTTGTGCTACAAGCAGAACCACCGCAGTTCGCCGTTGTGAACAAGAACGCGCAATCCCCAGAGGATTAACCATCAGTTTTTAAGCGGTCCGCTGTAGGGGAGACGCGCGCGTTGCGCGTCATTAGAGTATGCCGATTACCGGACGCCGGCGGTTGATGACGGAACCGCCGGCCGCCACTGCGTTTCCGGGCCCCGCGCGGCCTCTCTCTTCGCTTGACCTCAAGCTTCAGGAGCATCTCGATGCGCTTGAGACGCAGGGGCTGCGACGATCGTTGCGTCGCGTCGATCGGCGCTCAGGGGCGCTCATTCACATCGGTGCGAGCTCGTATGTCGACTTTGCCTCCAATGACTACCTAGGCCTCGCCTGCGACGGCCGCATCGCAGTCGCCGCTACAGACGCACTCCATTCGGATAGCATCGGCTCCGCGGCGGCGCGGTCGATTTCCGGAAACCACGCTGTTCACGAAGAGCTGGAACGGAGCATCGCGTCGTACAAGCACACTGAGGCTGCACTGCTCTTCACCAGCGGATACGCGGCGAATCTTGGTGCGATTCCGGCGCTCGTCAAAAAAGGAGACGCGGTTTACACCGACAAGCTGAATCACGCTTCACTGATCGACGGCTGCCGGCTCTCCCGTGCGGAAGTTCGGATCTTCCCGCATCGCGATATCGCTACTCTTAGACGAATGCTGGCGATGGATACAGGTTTTCGCCGCAAAATGATCGTGGTCGATTCCGTGTTCTCAATGGATGGTGATCTTTTCCCGCTCGATGAGCTCGTCGAAGTGGCCCATGAAAGCGGCGCGTGGACATACGTCGACGATGCGCACGGGACGGGCGTTCTGGGTGAGCATGGCACGGGGAGCGTCGAGCTTTTTGGCGTCGAGGGTAAGATCGACGTCGTGATGGGAACGCTTGGGAAGGCGCTCGGAACGGCAGGAGCTTTCATTGCTGGCTCGAAGACGCTCGTTCAGTTTCTGATCAATCGTGCGCGCTCATTCGTCTTTACGACTGCGTCGCCACCTGCAATGGCCGCGGCGACAATTGAGGCGATTCGCATTGCCCAAGAGGAACCCTGGCGCCGAGAGAAGCTTAGAGCGAACGCCGAGCGTCTCCGATCCGCACTGGGCAGTTTGCTACCCGACCATTGCTTTGAGACCTCTTCTTCACCGCACATCCTTCCGGTGGTGGTCGGCTCCTCCACGCGCGCGGTGCAAATCGGTGCCGAGCTCCAGAGTCGCGGGTTCATCGTCGGTGTGGTGCGGCCGCCGAGCGTTCCGCCGGGGACATCTCGGCTCCGGATAACATCGAGCGCTGCGCACACCGAAGAGCAGGTCGATGCGCTCGCACACCATCTGACTCAGATACTCCGCAATACTCGCGTTGCCTGACCCGGTCGTTGTCGAGCTTGACCGAGCGCACGTCTGGCATCCTTACACTCAGCACGGCTCTGGACGTCAGCCGCTCGAGGTCACGCGCGCTAGAGGTGCTTTTCTGTATGATCGCCACGACCGGGCGATCTTCGATGGGATCTCGTCATGGTGGGTAACGTTACATGGACACGCTCAGCCCGAGATCGTGCGGGCTATCTGTCGACAGGCGTGGACACTGGAACAGGTGGTGTTCGCCGACTTCACGCACGAACCGGCCGCGGCACTCGCCAGTGAATTGTCGGCGGTACTTCCGGGGAAGTTAACACGCTGTTTTTTCTCGGACGATGGATCGACGGCGGTTGAAGTCGCCCTCAAGATCGCGATTCAGTACTGGTCCAACGCTGGTGAGAAGCGCCCCCTTATCGCGGCGTTCGAGAATGCGTATCACGGGGACACGTTCGGCGCGATGAGCGTGAGCGGGCGTGGGCTCTTCACTGCCCCATTCGAACAGCAGTTGTTCGAGGTTGTGCGGCTTCCTGATCCTTCGAGGAAGAAGGTTCTCCTCGCGCTTGATCAACTAATCGCTGATCGCGGAAAGGAGCTGGCAGCGATCATCGTCGAGCCTCTGCTCCTTGGCGCCGGCGGGATGCGAGTCTGGGATGGGCAGATCCTTCGAGAGATGCGCGAGCGTACCCGAGCATCAGGCGCGCTTTTTATCGCTGATGAAGTGCTGACGGGTTTCGGACGCACTGGCCCTCTCTTCGCTTGCGAGCGAGGCGAGATTGAGCCCGATATCATTTGCCTTTCGAAAGGACTCACGGGCGGATTTCTCCCGCTAGGCGTCACTGTGGTTCGCGAAGAGATCTTTGACCGCTTTGTGAGCGACGATCGCTCGCGAATGTTTTTTCATGGGCACTCCTACACGGCTAATCCAATCGCGTGCGCGGCGGCGCGTGCCAGTCTGCATCTGCTGGATGAAACCTGCAGGCAGCGGCGCGATACGATCGAGGCCGTTCATCGGGAGAGATTGAATCGCCTCAGCTCGCATCCGAAGGTTCGCAATTCTCGCGTGCTGGGAACTCTCGGTGCCTTCGACCTCGCTGATTCTTCCGGTTATCTCGATCCGCGAGGTGCTGCGCTCGCGGATTACGCATTGAGCCGTGACGTCCTGCTGCGCCCCCTCGGTGGGACAGTGTACCTGCTACCTCCGTACTGTACGCTTCCCGATGACCTATCGTACGCCTACGAAGTGATCGGCCATTTTCTGGATACGATGTGATTCGGCTCGGGATAACTGGTACGGATACCTCAGTCGGCAAGACTGTCGTTTCAGCAGGACTAACTGGTTGGCTCAAAGCGCACGGCGTCGATATCGCGGCGATGAAACCGATCGAATCCGGGGGCGGAAACGAGGATGCGAAGCTCCTGCACCGAGCTTCGGGTTTCTCGGGTTCGTTAAGTGACGTCTGCCCTATCAGTTTTGACGAGCCGCTCTCTCCATTCGCGGCTGCGAGCGCACAATGTTCGACGATCGACCTCGGCCAACTTGATGCTGCATTCGCGCGTCTCTCGCGTGACCGCAACGGAATCATTGTCGAGGGAGCTGGCGGTCTTCTCGTTCCGATTACTCAGACCGTGTCCTTTGCGCAGCTATTCGCGCGATGGAACCTCGAGATCATCATTGTCGCCGCTGACAGACTGGGAGTAATCAACCATGTATTGCTGACGGTGATGGCGGCGTTGGAACAGCAGCTCGAGATCAAAGGGATCGTGTTGAACTCAGTTCCTGCGGCAGATGATACGAAAGATCTATCGCGGCAGAGCAATCAAGAACGTTTGCAGCAACTCGTGCCCAGAGTGCCCATAATTCGCTTTTCACAGGTAGCTAATCCTGGGGATCTCTCTCTTCTGATCCGAGAAGCGGAAAAGTCGGGGCTCGGCATGCTTGCACTCGGCAGCGGAGACCAGCCCTCGCATGGACAATCATCCACGTCGGCTGTTTGAGTCGTGAACGACTTACTTCGCTGGAATCGACTTGCCCATGAATCGCTGGCTGGCGAGCTAATCTCGCGCGACGATGCGCGTATAGTGCTTTCCGCACCGGATTCAGAACTGCTTGGCCAGCTCGCGGCTGCGTATCGAATCCGACGCCGTTATTGGGGAAATCGGGTGCGTTTACACTTTCTCCTGAATGCGCAGAGCGGGCTCTGTTCGGAAGACTGCCATTACTGCTCGCAGTCAAAGATCTCGGAGGCTGATATCGAAAAGTATCCGCTGCTCGCTCACGACCGAATACTCGACGCGGCTGCGCGTGCTGCAGCGCTAAAGGCAGGGACGTTTTGTCTGGTAATCTCCGGGCGTTCGCCGGGTGAACGGGTCTTCAGCCGGGTGCTCGACGTGATTGCCGAAGTCAAGAGTAACTATGATCTTCGCGTCTGCGCGTGTCTTGGGCTACTAAGCGCTGAGCAAGCCCGTCGACTGAAGGAAGCTGGCGCGAACACAGTCAACCACAATCTCAATACATCGGAGACTTTTCACTCCCAGATCTGCACAACCCATAAATTCGCCGATCGCGAGACAACGCTGCGAAACGTTCACGCCGCGGGGCTGTCGGCATGTTCCGGCGGAATCATCGGTATGGGGGAGGCGGATGACGACATCATCGATCTTGCCATCTCCTTACGTGAGCTGAAGGTCGAGAGCGTACCTGTAAACTTTCTCGTACCTATAGTAGGGACTCCGCTGGCTGGCTTGAACAAGCTCACGCCGACGAAGTGCCTGCGAATCCTTTGCCTGTTCCGCTTTATCCTGCCGTCGCAGAAGATCCGCATCGCCGGAGGACGCGAAGTTCATCTGCGATCACTGCAGCCACTCGGCCTTTATCCAGCCAACTCTCTTTTCATCGGGGACTATCTAACTACAGCGGGGCAAAGCGCACGAGCGGATCTGGAAATGATTCGCGATGCGGGATTCGTATTAGAGGCGCCTGATGGAACTGAGCTGAAAGGCGATCCGCTTGTAGAGCTAAGGCTGATCGATCCTATGGCGCCGGTGGGTTATGCCGCGATGGCAAGCACGTCGAACAATGGCTAGGCGCACAAGGTCTCGACCACCTGCAACAGGCGAGGCACCGCAGAGGTCTCGGCAACGCAAGGCAGTTGCTAGAGCCATCTCGACTGGGCAACCAGTCATGTTGGGTCCGCGCCCAAAGCGCCGAAGCGACGAACAGCTGCTCCGAATTGCTCTGGCCTTGGTCAAGTCGTTTCCCGAACTTTGCAATCCGCTTACCTGGACGGTTATAAAGCTGATCTGCAAGCGACTCGAAATATATCTTCGCTGTGTGCCCCTCGGCTCATCTGGTTGGCTAATGCACTTCAGCGGTTCGTGGGCGATCCGCATTAACAAAAATCACTCGCGATCCGAAAGATTAAGGTTCGCGGCGCACGAGCTCGCCCATTTTGTATTGCATCGAAATCACCTGATTCGCGTTCGACTGCGGGACATACGAGCATGTGAGCTCAAGGCATGGTGCGATGTCGAGGAGGATGAGGCGAACAGATTCGCTGAGATTCTGTTAACCGGAGTCGGCACTCCTTTCCTGAGATCCGAGGTTCCAACCTAGTGCCGCAGACGCGTTCGATAATCAACGGCGCGCGAAAGCCTTCCAATCCTCCCGGCAAAGGTTCAACGGAGAAATCGACACTCCGGTGATATGAAAACGACATATCCGAGTCTTGCCCGCGAGCGGCGTAACCTTTGCACCCCGGTTCAGACACGCATCCGCAGTCGCAATTGTCTCGGCGATCCAAAGAGAGGTCTGACCACGTAGTTGCGCCGGCTAGACGGAACCAGTCCTTTGCGGAGGTACGAGGCACTCTCTCCTCCCGCATTCCTTCATGACCAAGTATGCAAATCATCGCAGGAGACCAATATCCGGCGCGCCCGTTCCTTCGCTGAACGATCCGTTCGAACATTTCCCGATCGAAGAAGGCACGACGTCCCGGTGACAGATGCAGCGATAGCGACCGCTGAAAGCTCCACTCCACATGATCGATCCTACGTGCCTTCCGATTTGATCGTCAGGAACGCGAGTAACTGGCTCCCCTATGTTGCCCGTATTGCGCTGCTGGCGGCCAGCTACGTCCTTGCTGGAAGACTCGGCTTCACGGCGTCTGCCATCCACCCGGTAGTCTCATCGGCGTGGCCACCGTCTGGCGTCGCCCTCGCGGCGTTACTGCTGCTGGGGACGCGCTATTGGCCTGGAATCTTCTTCGGGGCGTTCGCCGTCAACCTCACGGGCGGCATTGCACCGCTCGCGGCGGCGGGCATCGCCGTTGGGAATACTCTCGAGGCGCTCCTGGACGCGTGGCTGCTGACCTCCTTCGCAGGATTCCGCGTGTCGCTCGAGCGCCTGCGAGACGTCTTCGCGCTGGTGCTCGGAGCCATTGTAAGCACGCCCGTGAGCGCAACCGTCGGAGTTGCTGTCCTCACGCTCTCGGGCGGCGCGGCCGGGATCCCGCACGGGACGATTTGGCTCGCGTGGTTCTCGGGCGACGCCATCGGCATCCTGCTGGTCACACCGCTCATTCTCACCTGGGCGGCTGGACCTCCGCTGCGCCTCTCCGTGCGCGATGCCGTCGAGGCGGGCGTGTTGGCCAGTCTCCTCATCGCGTTTACGGTCGTGCTCTTTCAGGCGCCGTTCAGCTATGTGTACGCCATCTTTCCGGTGACCATCTGGGCGGCCCTGCGGTTCGGACCCCGTGGCGCAGCGACCGCAAGCTTCGTCGTCTCCGTGCTCGCCATCTGGTACACCGTGCGCGGCGTCGGTCCCTTCGCTACCTCCACGGCTGTGAACAACCTCTCACAGCTCCAGACCTTCATCGGTCTGCTCGCGCTCACCACCTTGATCCTCGCTGCGGTGATCGCCGAAAGGGGGACGGCGGAATCCGCCCTCCAGCGATCCCGGCAGCAGCACCGGGACATCGTTCACTACGCCTCTGTGGGAGTGTATCAGACTGATCCTGAGGGGGAGATCCTGCTCGCGAACCCGGCCCTCGCCCGCATCCTGGGTTACGACGGACCGGAGCAGCTCGTGGGCCGGAACCTGGCCGACGAAGTGTACTGGGACCAGACACATCGTGTAGCGCACATCGCCCGATACGAGCTTCTCGCCGATGGAGGCGGGCTCGAGGTGCAATGGAAACGCAAGGACGGCTCGCCGATCTGGGTGGACCTCCACGCGCGCTCGGTGACGGACGCCGCGGGCGGGACGCCGTACTTCGAGGGATTTGTCTACGACCTCACGGGGCGCAAGGACCTTGAAAAGCAGTTCCAACAGGCGCAGAAAATGGAGGCGGTCGGCCGGCTCGCGGGCGGAGTGGCGCACGATTTCAACAATCTTCTGACCGTGATCGGAAGTTGCACCGACTTCATTCTCGACGACCGAACCCTCGCCGACGAACACCGGGCTGACCTCACGGAAGTCAAGAAGGCGACGGATCGTGCAACATCTCTCACGCGCCAACTGTTGGCGTTCGGACGTACGCAGGTGCTGCGCCCATCTACGATTAACCTGAACGAGCGGCTCGCGGAGCTTCTTCCCATGCTCAAGCGATTGTTCGAGACGACGATCGATATCAGGATTGAAACGGCCTCGGATCTATGGGCGGTTCGGGCCGATCCCGGTCAGATCGAGCAGGTCCTTCTTAATCTCGCCCTCAATGCGAGAGATGCCATGCCGGAGGGCGGAGATTTGACGTTTGTGACCGAGAACTGCGTCGTGGCGGCGGAGCCGCGCGGGCTCGATCAGGAATACACTATGAAGCCTGGTGACTACGTCCTTCTCCGAGTTCGCGATACTGGCGTCGGTATGAACGACGACACCCAGCGCAGGATCTTCGAACCGTTCTTCACGACTAAGGAGGTGGGGAAAGGCACGGGTCTGGGCCTCGCGACTGCGTACGGTATCGTGAAGCAGAGCGGAGGTTATATCAAAGTCCGATCTGTGCCGGGAAAGGGTGCCGAATTCTTGATCTATCTGCCCTACACGGACGCCACCGCGGCCGACAAGATCGTGCCTAAAGAGTACCGAGATGATAGACCTGCCAGCGGTACAGTTCTGGTCGTTGAAGATGAACCGGCGGTGAGGCAAGCACTCCAACGAATTCTATCGGCTGAGGGATATAGCGTAATCACTGCAGCGAACGGAGCCGAGGCGCTGGAGCTGTTCGCTGCCAAGAAGGCCGCAGTGGATCTTCTCATCACCGACTTGGTGATGCCCAAAATGGGCGGTCGCGAGCTTGCGCGACAATGCTGCGACTTACGAGACACGCTCAAGGTGATCTACCTTTCCGGCTACACACGAGACTCTCTCCTGAGCCAGCAGACTTTCGAGGAGGGAACGGAGTTTATCGAGAAGCCTTTTACACGCGACGCCATCCTTGAGCGCATAGCGCGCGTTCTTCGATCTTAGCGAGCGTCCGCTGGAAGACGCCTGGAAACGAGCCGCGCTCGCGTCTGCTCTCGGAGCAGGAGTGCGTTCAACAGCGCACCACGTCAGAGACTTCGCACGCGACCATCTGAACGAGTCGGACAAAGACACCTTTGATCCTACATCGAAATGGGAGTTTGTCGTCGCGACCAAAATGGCATTTCTTGTACTTCTTGTCCGAGCCGCACCAGCACAGCCGGTTTCTGTTCTATCAGCGCATTCAGAAAGTGTTGGAGCCACCTAGCGCGAGAGTTAAGCTGCCTGGCCATCTCAACCGTTGCGGCGGCGTAGCCGCCGCTTCCTCAGCGGCCACGTCAGCTTCAACGACTCGCTAGGCCGTGCGGAAACGACGCGCCGCTAGCGGGCCGCGAGGCTGCAACGCTGTCAGCCGAGTTGCCCGTATGTTGCCGAATTGTGCGGACCGGACTCGCATGCTCGGCAAACGCAAGCGACGCCCTGCGCCTCGGGAGGTACCTTCTCGAGCACCTCCCGCGGGATGGACGACCTGAAACACCAGCACGTGCCCGTATCTTCAACCATCCCGCAGTTGTTTGCTCCGCCACAGAGCGGACATCGCGATGGGTTGACGCCCGAGCTCGTCACGGAGTCTTGCTGACAAGCCGGACGCGAGCCTGGCGTGCCGCCTCCACCATGCCTCTGAGCGCGGCATCGACTTCAGACCAACCGCGTGTTTTGAGGCCGCAGTCGGGGTTTACCCAGAGCTGCGCAGGGGGCAGCACAGCCGCCGCGCGCGTGAGAAGGTCAAGCATCTCGGCGCTCGTCGGGACCCGCGGCGAATGGATGTCGTAGACTCCAGGCCCCACATTGTTCGGGTAGCGGAAGCGTGCGAAGTCGAGGAGCAATTCCATCTTTGAGCGCGAGGTCTCAATGGATAGCACATCGGCGTCCATTTCGGTGATCGCATGAAGGATGTCGCCAAACTCCGAGTAACACATGTGCGTGTGGATCTGCGTCTCATCGCGAACGCCGCTCGTCGCGAGCCTGAACGCATCGACGGCCCAGCGCAAATACGGCTTCCAGTCCTGGCGGCGGAGAGGCAGCCCTTCCCGAATGGCTGGCTCGTCGACCTGAATCATCGCGATGCCGGCGGTCTCCAAGTCAGTCACCTCATCGCGCAGCGCGAGCGCGATCTGCATGCACGTGTCGCCGCGCGGCTGGTCGTCACGCACGAATGACCACTGCAGGATCGTCACGGGACCCGTGAGAATGCCCTTTATCGGTTTGTCGGTCAGGGACTGTGCGTATCGAGACCAGTGGACCGTCATCGCGTCACGGCGTGCGACATCGCCGAAGAGCACCGGTGGTTTCACGCAGCGCGAGCCGTAGCTTTGCACCCAGCCATTGTCGGTAAGCGCGAAGCCGTCGAGCAGCTCGCCGAAGTACTCGACCATGTCGCTCCGCTCAAACTCGCCGTGGACGAGAACATCGAGCCCGAGTTCCTCCTGCTTCTCGATGCATCGGCGCGTCTCGGTCGTCAGGAACGCGTCATAGTCCCGATCGGTCATCCGGCCGCTCCGCCAGGTCGCGCGTGCCGCGCGCACATCGCCCGTCTGGGGAAAGGAGCCGATGGTCGTCGTCGGAAACGCTGGCAGGCCAAAGCGCGCGTGCTGTTTCTCTGCACGCTCGGTGAACGGCGCCGCTCGACGGAGCATCGAGTCCTTCACCTCCGCAACTCTCGATCGCACCGCCAGATTGCGAGTGCGAGCGGAGGCTCGACGCGCGCCCAGCGCACCACGTGTCTCGATGAAACGCGGCCCACTCGGAGCGCCGGTCTCCGCCGCATCAGCCAGGGCACGCACTTCGTCGAGCTTTTGTGCCGCGAACGCGAGCCACGTCTTGAGTTCGGCGTCGAGCTGACGTTCCGCCGTGAGATCGACGGGAACGTGCAACAGAGAGCACGACGGCGCCACAAGCACGCGTTCCGGTCCGAGCATCGCGACGGCACGCTGAATCATCGCGTGCGCCGCATCAAGATCCGTTCGCCAAATGTTGCGGCCGTCGACAACCCCCAACGAGAGCAGGGTACCTGGAGTGACGCTGGCCAGCACGGCATCGAGCTGCTCGGGAGCGCGCACGAGATCCACGTGCAGCGCGTCGCACCTCGAGCGCGCCGCGAGCGCGAGATTGCCTCCGAGCTCGCCAAAATATGTCGCAACGAGAACGCGGGGCCGTTTTGGATATGCCGACAACCGCTCGAGTGCATAGCGGTAGGCGTCATTCGCCCGCGTGTCGAGATCGAGGACGAGGCAGGGTTCGTCGAGTTGAAGCCAGGCAACGTTCCTTACCGCGAGCGCGTGGAAGAGCTCCTCGTAGACCGGCAAGAGCGCATGGAGCATGTCGAGGGGGGCTTCCGGTTCGGTAGCCCCGCGCGCGGGTTTCGAGAGCAACAGAAAAGACACAGGACCCACAACGACCGGACGTGTCTCGATGCCAAGCGACCGTGCTTCGTCGATTTCGGCGAGGATCTTCGTCGCATCGAGCATGAACGTCTGCCCGGGCTCGATCTCCGGGACGATGTAGTGGTAGTTCGTATCGAACCACTTCGTCATCTCGAGCGCCGCAACGTCAACGCCAATCTCGCGGTCCTGGAGACCTCTCGCCATCGCGAAGTATCGCGCCGATGGATCGGCGATCGCACGGTAGCGAGCCGGCACCGCCCCGACGGCGACGGCCATGTCGAGCATGTGGTCGTAGAGCGAGAAGTCGTTGCTCGGGATGTGGTCGATGCCCGCACGCTTCATCGCCGACCAGTGGCGGCGCCGTAACTCGGCGGCGACCGCTTGCAGCTCGTCCACCGAACTGTTCCTTGACCAATAACTCTCGAGCGCCTTCTTTAATTCGCGGGTGACGCCGATGCGAGGATGGCCAAGACATGTTGCCAAGACGGACATCATGAGCTCCCGCGTTCTGAGCAGTGCGCAGCGCTCGCGAGTGCGGGAACTTCGGTGGGCTTGTCGTCCGCGTCGAGCGCGACCAGCACAAAACGGCCGTGGGTACCGATCTGGCGCTCGCCCGTGAGGAGATCCTCGGCGTAGAGATCAACCTCTACGATCATCGATGTGCGGCCGGTTGTAACGATGCGCGCCATGAGCTCGACGAGCTGGCCTTGTCGAACGGAAACGTGAAAGTCGACCTTCTCGCTGCTCGCGGTCACGACCTTGCGTCGCGCATAGCGCGACGCCACGATGAACGCCGCCTTGTCCATGAGCGCGAGGGCTTGGCCGCCGAACAGCGTTCCATAGTGGTTCGCTTGTTCCGGGAAGACCATCTCGAGCAGCCGTGCTTCGGTGATTTGGCTAGCCTCGATCCTCTCGACATGGGTAGCCTGAACAGTCACTCCCACCTCAGCGCTCCACCGTTCTGGTACTCGATCACTCGTGTTTCAAAGAAGTTCTTTTCCTTCTTGTGGTCCATCACCTCAGACATCCAGGGAAAGGGATTCGCGGTATCGGCGAACACCGGGTCGAGCCCGAGTTGCGCGCAGCGACGGTTGGCGATGAAGTGCATGTACTGCTCGCACAGTGCCGCGTTTAACCCGAGAAATCCGCGGGGCATCGTGTCGCGGCCGTGCGCAACCTCAAGCGCACAGGCTTCCTCCAGCATGCGTCGCACCTCGCGCTGGAACGCCAGTGTCCACAGGTGCGGGTTCTCCAGGCGGATCTGGTTGATGACGTCGATGCCGAAATTCAGGTGCAGCGACTCGTCGCGCAGGATGTACTGGTACTGCTCAGCGATGCCCACCATCCTGTTGCGCCGGCCAAGCGCGAGGATCTGCGCGAACCCAGTGTAGAACCACATTCCTTCGAACACCACATAGAACGCTACGAGGTCGCGTACAAACGATTGGTCGGCATCCTGTGTGCCCGTGCGAAATCCAGGATCGGCAAGATGGCGAGTGTAGTAGAGTGCCCATGCTGCTTTGTCCGCGATGGAGGGGATCTCACGGTACATGTTGAACAGCTCGCCCTCATCCAACCCCAGGCTCTCGACGATGTACTGGAAGGTGTGTGTATGCACCGCCTCTTCGAATGCCTGACGAAGCAGGTATTGGCGGCATTCGGGGTTGGTGAGATGGCGGTAGATGGCGAGCACAACATTGTTCGCGACGAGCGACTCCGATGCAGCGAAGAACCCGAGGTTGCGTTTCACGGCGCGGCGCTCGTCGTCGCTCAGCCCATCGCGCGAAGTCCAAAGCGCGATGTCCGCCTGCATCGAGACCTCGGTCGGCATCCAATGGTTGTTGCAAGCAGCGAGATACTTCTCCCACGCCCAGCGGTACTTGAGTGGCAGCAACTGATTGACGTCCGCACGGCAGTTGATCATCGCCTTGTCGTCCACGCTGACACGCGAGCCGCCGCGTTCGATCGTGCCGAGGCCGGTGCCGTCCCCTGCTGGCGCGGGCGGTGGCGTCGCTGGTGTAGAGAATGCCACGATCGGCTCGAAAGGCTTGGACCAGTCGAGGGCCGGAACGGCCACACTGCGCGGCCCGGTCACTGACATACCTCGCAAGGGCCGTTCTCGCTGTCGCACGCGGTACCCGACATCGCCAGCGCCGGCGCGACGGCGTTGAGCTTGCCGTCCGTGCCGTTCAGGGTGCTCTTTTCCACGTGCGTCGCACTCTGCGAACGCAGGTAGTACGTCGTCTTCAGCCCGCGCCGCCACGCCAGCCGATACAGCGCATCGAGCTTCCGTCCGTTCGGCTCGGCGAGATACAGATTGAGCGACTGCGCTTGGTCGATCCACTTCTGCCGCCGCGCTGCGGCCTCAACGAGCCACACAGGGTCGATTTCGAACGCCGTCACGTACAGCAGCTTGAGATCTGCCGGGATCCGACCGATCGCTCCCAAGCTCCCGTCGAAGTACTTCAGGTCGCTCACCATCACCTTGTCCCACAATCCGCGCGCCTTCAAGTCCGCGACGAGGTGCAGGTTCATGACAGTGAAATCCCCCGACATATTCGCCTTCACGTACAGGTTCCGGTACGCAGGCTCGATGGATTGGCTTACTCCGCAGATATTCGCGATCGTCGCGGTCGGCGCGATCGCCAGCACGTTCGAATTACGCATGCCGACGGTCCGCACTCGTTCCCGCAGCGTGTCCCAGTCGAGCCGGGTCGACGTGTCCAACTCGAGTGTCCCGCCACGCTCCTCCGCGAGAAGAGCTATCGAATCGATGGGCAGGATGCCGCGGCTCCACAACGAGCCGTCGAACGATGGGTAGCGGCCGCGCTCGGCCGCGAGATCGGCGGAAGCGTCGATCGCGTGGTAGCTGACGGTCTCCATGCTCTCGTCGGCAAAGCGCACCGCTTCTTCCGACGCGAGGGGGAGACGCAGCTGCTGGAGGACGTCCTGAAAGCCCATTATCCCGAGGCCGATGGGGCGATGTCGCAGGTTCGATCGACGTGCTTCGGGGATCGTGTAGTAGTTGACGTCGATGACGTTGTCGAGCATGCGGACCGCCGTGCGCACTGTCCGCGCTACGCGCTCGACGTCGAGACCATTGTCGCCGACGTGCGCGGCTAGGTTGACGGAGCCGAGGTTACACACCGCGACCTCCTGGTCCGAGGTGTTCAGCGTGATCTCCGTGCACAGGTTCGACGAGTGAACCACGCCGGTGTGACGCTGCGGTGAGCGAATGTTGCAGGGATCCTTGAACGTGATCCACGGGTGTCCCGTCTCGAACAGCATCGTGAGCATCCGCCGCCATAGGTCGGTCGCGCGCACCTGGCGGTACACTTTCATCTCGCCGCGCTCAGCCTTTGTCTCGTAAGCAGCGTACCGCTCCGCGAACGCTCGGCCGTACAGATCGTGCAGATCCGGCACCTCGTCGGGAGAAAACAGCGTCCATGCTCGGTCTTCGGCTACACGCTCCATGAACACGTCCGGCACCCAGTTCGCTGTGTTCATGTCGTGCGTGCGACGGCGATCGTCTCCCGTGTTCTTGCGCAGCTCGAGAAACTGCTCGATGTCGACGTGCCAGGTCTCAAGATAGGCGCAGACCGCACCCTTGCGCTTTCCCCCCTGGTTCACAGCGATCGCCGTGTCGTTCGCGACTTTCAAAAACGGCACGACGCCCTGCGACGCTCCATTGGTTCCCTTGATGCGTGCGCCCAGTCCGCGTACACGGGTCCAGTCGTTGCCGAGCCCGCCGGCGTACTTGGAGAGGAGCGCGTTGTCCTTGACCGACTTGAAGATTCCGTCAAGATCGTCCGGCACCGTGGTGAGAAAGCAGGACGAGAGCTGCGGACGCAGCGTACCGGCGTTGAACAGCGTCGGGGTCGAGCACATGAACGCGAACGACGACAACACGTCGTAGAACTCGATCGTCCTGGCCTCGCGATCGAGCTCGCGGATGGCGAGCCCCATCGCGACCCGCATAAAGAAGGCCTGCGGCAATTCGAATCGGTGGCCCTCACTGTGAATGAGATAGCGGTCGTAGAGCGTCTGCAGCCCCAGGAACTGGAACGCGAGATCACGCTCTGGCTTGATGGCCGCTGCGAGCGCCCCGAGGTCGAAGCGTCCGAGTTCGGGATCAAGGAGCTCGAGCGCGACACCGCGGCGCACGAAGTCGGGGAAGTAGTCGGCGTAGCCGTCCATCTCCGCATGGCTCGCTTCGACGAAGCGGCCTTGGACGAACGTGAGTGCTTCGCGACGGAGCTTGTCGAGCAGGAGTCGAGCCGCGACGAACGTGTAGTGTGGTTCGGTGTCGATCAGCGCGCGCGCGGCGAGAATCGGAGCGACCGCCAACTCCTCGGCCGCGATGCCATCGTACAGGTTGCGTCGCGTCTCGGCGAGCACCGTGGCCGCAGAGACACCGTCGAGGTCGGCACACGCCTCCTCGACCACCAGCGTGAGGCGTGCGAGATCGAGCGGTCGGGCCGTTCCGTCGGTACCGATCGCGTGCAACGCGGGCTCTGCTGTCGCGGCAGGCAAGGCCGAGGCCCGTCGTGCCTTGGCGCGCTCCTCCCGGTAGAGGACATAAGCGCGCGCCACCTTGTGGTGCTCTGCGCGCATCAGAGCCAGTTCAGCCTGGTCCTGAATGTCTTCTATGTGGAAGGTGCGGCCATCGATAGCGCGTTGCGTGAGCGCCGCAACGATCTGCGCGGTCAGTTCTTGGACGATATCACGGACGCGCTGCGATGCGCCGGAGGACGTCCCTTCCACGGCGAGGAACGCTTTCGTGAGCGCCACGGATATTTTCGTAGCGTCGAACGCCGTGACCGTGCCGTTGCGGCGGATGACGGTGTAACCCGGTGCGGACGCCGGCCGCGCCGGCGGAAGAACCGTGAGGACCGAGGCATGTGCCTCGGCCGGCTGAAACTCATGTGTGAGGCGCATTCGCGGACCCCGTCGGAAGTGAAGGTCGGGGTGGATGGATGCGTGCCATCAAACGGAACGGCGGAATGCCGTCGCACGATTGGCCAGCGACCCACCAGGACACCCCGCCCGATGACAGCTTTCTCGGTCAAAGGCAGGTCTCCTGGCTCGCGGGTCGTCGTCCTAATCTGTCTGGCCTTCCCAATGGGTTACCCCATCAGTGACCCTGATCGACAGACGGCTCGCCGTTTACAGTTGCGGGGGCAGCCCCGGCTTTGTCGCGACGCGACGCACCGGATTCCCTCTTCGCTCCGGATCGTGAAAACCCGGAGAACCTTATGACTTATCGCTACAATAAGGAAGTAAGTGCTCGCGAGTCAAGGGGCGCGCGCGCCGTTCGCGTCGTGGTCTGCGTTCGTACAGGGGGCAACGCACCGCCGCGCGAGCCGCAGCGTCTCCTCGCCCAACAATGGGGACAGTGGCGTCAACGCAGTCCGCGCGAACAGGCGCTCTCGATACGCGCGCTCTTCTTCGAGGAATAGATCGCCGAACGCAATCGTGCGCGTATTGGGATGAAGGGCCGCACACGTCTCAAGCGCCTGCTCCGATCTTGAGTGGGCTCGCGCTCGCCATTTTGTATTGGTTGACCGCGGGAGCGGGCCACGATCGGTAAGCAGCTATGCGATTCATCCTCGCGACAGCTCTATGGGCCGCAGTGGTCGTGGCGCTGCACTTTCAAGGGCGCCCCCAGAGCGATACGCGCACCTGATTACGTGGGCTGAATCTCTTGCGCTCGCCTAAAACGATCTGCCCGGGGTCAGTTTGGGGGTCTGTTTCTCACGGCAAAGCACGACATCGTGGTTTGGGAAAACCGGTTCCGACGCTCGATTCCCCTCTATAAGCCGACAATTTGTCTGAGTTGTGAAGTGTCTCGGCCTGCTTTGGGAGCGGGAGGTCACTGGTTCAAATCCAGTCGCCCCGACTGAACGAACAGCCTCACGCGATGCAATGCGCCCAGGCTGTTCTTGTTTTCGGGCCGGACCTGCGTCGCCGAGAAGTCTTCCGTCTGCTTCTGCCGCTTTCATGGCTGTTCTTGCTCGCCGCCGTTGGGAGTCGTCTGTGGCACTTATCTATGAGAGTGGACGTCGCTCGAATCTCAGTTGCCCACGTGTCGATCGGCGAAGACCTGACGTCTCTACATGAGGCGCAGTTGAAGGGTGCTGGCGTGTACATGACCGGGCCGGATGTGAAGCTCGGCCCGCAACAGCTCCCTGAGGCAATAAAGCTCCACGCCGCCGAAGTTGAGAAGATTCAGCACGCGATTGAGGAGCTAAATTCGCGGGGGAAATGGGCAGCTTTGGTGCGGAACGCTTTTCTTCTCTTGGGGCTCACCGCGCTTACCGCCTGGAAAATTCTCAATCTCTAACCGGAGGGACTCAGGATTCGGCAGATGGCTCCGTCTCGCGCGGGGGCGCCCGATACAACGAGCACTAATGGTTTCTGTCTCGTGGAGCTGCTCGCTTCGCAACCGCCGCAAGGTAATCCGGGTTTGTTGGATCGACGGTGATTGCAAAAAAATTCACATCCTGGAAGAATTCTAAAATCCACACCGTTCCTCCGTTGTCTTCCGTATTAGTAAACACATATGAGAACACACCCTCCCCTATCTCCCCGCCTTTCTCGACCCGCAAATACAACAGCCGCCTCGTTGACCAGCCCATCCGTATACTGAAGGATCGGTTGCACCCGAACTTCATGATCCGACGGAACAGGATGCCCGTACTCTTTCCAAAAAAGGCCCCTGACCACTCGAGCCGCGACAGCTTCTAAACGATTCCAATCTGGCTGGTATGCTGCCGCATTGCCGAGCAAGATACCGCCGGGAGTACGGAGCTGGACCTCTCTCAGCGTTCGGACGACGGAGTGAGCGAGGGCGCGGCCCTCTGGCCTGAGAAGCCCACGATGCAATCCCTCTAGCAACCCTTTCCTTTTGGGGTGATTTCCGGTTTCGCGCTTCATTGCGAGAATGAGCTTGAAATACTCGTCGTCTTTGTTGAACGCTTTGTGACACTTCTCACACGCAGGAATGGTCAGAAGGTTCTTTGGACGCGGCCTGGGAAAGAGAGATCGCGGAGGTATATGATCGAGAGTAGTCGCCTCTCTCTTGCCGCAGTAAGCGCACAGCGTTGGCGGTCGCTTCTTCCTCATTGGTTGCGGTAACTAGCCCGGGCTCGCCTTCATTTATCATCGCCGAAGGCGGCATTGAGCAAGGTATAAAGCGCAACTACGACGCCCGCCGTTAATAAGAGTTCCCCTACCTCGTCACCGATGGTCTTTCGTGCCCCCCGAGCTTTCGCAAACGAATCGAGAAGAGCACTCTGGTGCGGAGTTGGCGCAAGTACGCCACGTTCCCATTTAGAGACTGTAAGCGGATGCACGCCCAGCAGTTGCGCCAACTGCACTTGGGAGAGCCCTAATCTCTCTCTGAGTTTTTGCAGCTGTGCTGACGTCATCCTTCACTGGTTGAGCTCGCCAGCCATACAGTTCCGCCGACGAGTGCTAAGAAGCCCAACGGTGTATCAGCCGCCAAATGCGCAATCATGGCGCCGATGCCCCGAGCTGGATCATACTTGTCGCGATGTACCACTCGTCGACCGTCGCGGTAAACGTGAACATGAATCCGGCTTCCGTCAGTCATGGAAAGGGCCCAATCAGCCACCTGTCCTTCCGGCGAGGCCAACGCTGTTGCGCGAAACCCGGCCTTTGCAAGTGGCGCGAGTGCACGCGGTGCATCGATCTTGAAGCCTTGCACGAGCGCGCTCCAATGGAGGCTTATCCAACTCGACCAGTTCATAACACCTCTAGGTAATTGACTAAGCTGAAAGCTAAGCTAGGGCTTAGTACTGTCAACTGGTGGCGGTTGATGCCTGCCGGATCCGATACCCTCGGAGTAGCGTGCGCAGGACGGCCCCACGGATTAGCACTCCTGCTCTTGGATCAGGAGATACCCTTGCTTCCTTGGAAAACATGAGAGTCCGCTAACAGAGCTCCGAAGGCTCCCCGTCTACCTCATTCTCCACCGCGCTCCGACATACGCCGCCCTTCCAGCCACGTCCTTCGCCGACGCGTCCAGATACTCGTCGTTTGCAAGATTGAGCACGTCCACCGTCAACGATACCGCACGCCAGGTATAAGCCACGCGCGCGTTGGCGAGCAGATGGGATCCCTCATTCTGGCGCGTCACGTGAACGCCGTCGACGGTCACTCGCACGCTCCCGGCGAGCGGCGCTGACGCGGACAGGCCGACCGTCCGCGTGACCGGACGCAGCGCGTACTTGCCCACGAATCCATCGGCGCCCTTGGGCTTGAAGCGCAAACCTGTCGCGTGGATGCGCCAGTCCGCTCCGAGGATCGCTGGCGCACTCACCTGAGCCTCGATTCCGTGATACGTCGCCGATGCGAAGTTCATCGTACGCCACGGAGTCGCAGGGTCGGCGCCGACGGGCCTCGCCCATTCGATCACGTCCTTTGCGTCGCGTGTGAAGCCGGCGATGTCAACCGTCATGCGGCCGGCCGGAAAAAATCGAAGCCCGATCTCAGTCGCTACGAAGCGCTCAGGCTCGAGGTCAGGATCGCCGACATTGCCCGGATCTTCGTAGAACCGGTCGGTCCACGTCGGCGTCCGGTAGCTGCGGCTTACCGATCCCCGTATCCACACCCTGGAGTACAGCGGAAGCGAGGCGGCCGCCGACGGTGACACGAAGTCGCCATACGCCGATGAGCGATCCACTCGCACCCCGCCATTGACCGTCGCGCTGCGCGCCGTTCCCAGCGTGGCCTCGGAGAAGACAGCGCTACGGGTCTCGTCTCGATCGCCGAGGCGCACGCTGCGCAGCCGAAGGTCGGCCGCCTCGCCACCGAACGCTACGCCCCACGCGCCCGACGGAGTATAGCGCGCCACCAGCTCGCCCGAGCTCTGCGAGGATACGTGTCTGTTCTGATACACGGCAGGGTCGTCGCGCACGAGTGTGAAGAGATCGGAGTGCCGGCGTGTGCTGGCGGTGACGCCCAAACTCCACGGGGCTTGAGGGCGCGACTCGTAGCACACCGTAGCCGTGCTGCTGCGAGTGCGCTCGTGCGATGGAAACGGCGCGTAGAAATCGGCGGCTCCGAAGTCGCGCGCGCCGATTCCGAGATCGCTCGACACGCGACCTCCGCCAACTTTCACCTCGGCGCCAATGCGCCCCTGTACCAGCTCGAAGTCGGTGCCGGGCCGATGCCCGCTGGATCGGGCGTAGTCGCTCGCGCCGCTCACGCGAAGCGGACCGATCGCGCCTGTCGCCGCGGCTGCGGCCCCGGCGCTGGAAAAGCTTCCGCCCCACGCCCGTGCATTCGCCGCGTCAGCGCCGCGACGAGTCACGACGTTGATCACGCCGCCGACGGCGTCCGCGCCGTACAACCCTCCTCCATGATCTCGGTGCCGGTAATGTCCGACGGTACCAGGTCAGGAGTGAATTGAATGCGCCGGAAATCCAGCTGCATCGCCTCGGCTAGCGAGCGGATCATCAGCGTCTTCGCCCGACCGGGGACGCCGACGAGAAGCGCGTGCCCGCCGGCCACGAGCGCGAGGAGGATTTCCTCGACCACCCGTTCCTGGCCGACGATGCGCTTGCCTACCTCGTCGCGCAGCCGCGTGACTGCATTGAGTAGCTCATCGCGCTCGCTCGTCGATTGGACGCGAGCGCCGGTTGCGGTTGATGCGTTCAACGTTTGCGTCTCACTTTGATATGGGCGCACGTCCGTATCTTATAAGACGCCGGACGTATATCGATACCACTACTGGCGCGGGTCGCTCGCGTTTCAGTATTACTTGATTACGATGGTGGTGAGGGTCTGACCCATACGGCGGTGAACCTCCCGTGGCGGTCGCGGTCCACTTGTACGTACCGGCAGTCATGAAACGGCGAATCGACTGCTGGGCGGCATTGAGCGCGCTGACGTCGCCGGTGGAGCCACCCACCGCGGATGGAGGCGTCGCTGCCGTAGCACCGGCGGGATCATCGAAAATCACGCGTGAGGCCGGCAAAGGGCGCGAGACTGTGGCCGTCAGTGAAGCGGAACGACGGAAGGCCCGTTGCTTCCAGTGGCTACTTCAGGTATTGGTCGAACCAGTCGAGACCGCGCAACCAAGCGGCGCGCAGGAACCTGTCGCCAGTATGACCCTCATCGTGATAGCGCACCAACTCTACCGGCTTGCGGTTGATCGAGAGCCCGCGGAACATCTCTTCACTCTGGCTGATGTGTACGGTCATGTCCCGGACGCCATGAACGAGCAGCAAAGGAGCCTTCACCCGATCGAGATGCAGGACTGGAGAATTCAGGACGTAGCGCTCGGGGGCTTCGGCCAAGCTTTTCCCCATTCGCCCCTGACTCGTGACGAACCACCGCGGTCCGTACTCCGTACCACCTGCTGACCCGCTGACGAGATCGGAGGGACCGGCCAGGCTGACTGCCGCGCGAAAGAGCTCCGTATTGGTGATAAGCAGATTGACCATGTACCCACCGTAGCTCTGTCCAGTGACACCGAGTCGCGTCGTGTCGATCCACCCCGTGCGCGCGAACGCTTGAATGGCTGCCGTCATGCCGCGCACTATACCGGCAGCGGGACCGTCGGGCCCGTACGACGGATACGGCTCGAGCGGCACATCCACTAGAAGCACAGCGAAACCGCGTGCGATGGCTGCGAATGCATCACCCCAGAGCAACAGGCCGGGCGCGTGCAAACGACGAAAGACAGAAGGGCGGTCTGGATATGCCTGGATGATGGTAGGAAGCGGTCCAGTTGCACCGGCCGGACGCATGAGTACTCCGGCTCCCCACTGGGTCGGGGAGATCCGGTACGTGACTAACGTATCATTTGTGCGCGGAACCTTGACCGGCACTTCTCGGTGGGTGAGCTGGCGGACGGGGTTCTCGCGATCCCCCCGTGAGTTGAAGCGAACTGCGAATGCGTTCGGGAGTGTGCGATTCGACCTGCCGACGTAAGCAAGGACAACATTCCGTCCGTTTCCCACCCGCGCGCCGAATACCTGCATTGCCGCATACGCGTCCCACATCACCTCATTAGGAAGCGCGGCGCGGTGATCCCAATGGCCGTTGGCGAGATCGATCCACCAAGCACTACTCCGCCCGGTCCATACATCCACGGCAGTCACCAGCGCATCGCGATCCGAGATATAAGGGAGCGCTGAGGCCAGGTATCTGCTCTCGCCAACCAATGGCCGCGCCTTACCGCTTCTACGATCCACCGACCAAATAGTCCCCCGATTGGCGACAACGAGCCGATTGCCGTTCGGAGTCCAGCGCAGGGACTCGCGTTGGTACCACTGGAGCATCTTGCTCGAGTCCGATGAAGCCGATGGAAGCGCCAGGGCGATAGCGACTGACTTCCCGTCCGACGATGAAGCCATGTACAAAGTGTCGCTTGCGCGCTGTGTCGCGTAGTGTGCAGTCGTATCGACAGCGACCCACGCCAGGGTTTCGCCGTCCGGCGAAATGCTTATCTCACGTCCGCGACGTTCGTTCAGTAGGTCCACAGATCGCAGCGCGCCGTGGCCCAAGGTCAGCCTGCCACTGGAATCCGCTTCGAGAAACTGGCCACTGGAGTCGGACTCGGCTTTCGGCGACAGTGACAGCACAGCGACCCGTGTAGCTGCATCGTTGCGAGACGGTCGGAACCTTACGACAAACTCGCGCCGGTCAAGGAGGGGACGCAGGCTTCGTATCTGGCCGTTTCCGCGGATTCGCGCCACCGTCCTCTTAGTGCGTGTCCTGGAATCGTACAGCACGACACGGGTGACGGGATGGTCGGGCGCAGCCGCCGCTCCAGCTTGCCGCAGACTGGCCGTGGCATTGCCCGGCGGGGTAATGTGTGCGGCCCGCTCGCGTGAACGTAGGATGTCGACCGTGTCAGAGCAAAGGCCGGCAGAAGCATTCATTCCGAGCGCAAAACAGCGCGCGGAGTCAGGCAGTGATATTCCCCCCACCACGAATGTCTGCGTTTTCTGGGCGGCGCGCGTGGGAGGCACCAAATTCTCCTGCGTGGCGTAAATGAACTCCGCAGTGCCAGGGATCGGTACGGGCGGCGTAGTCGAGGAATGGAGCCAGTCTGCCGAGTCCACTGAGTCCACGATCCCGGAACCGAGGCGCCAGAGGTAGATCGACGTATAACCCCGCCCGACGCTGCTCTTACAGGTGATCAGCAGACGCCGATCGAGGTCCAACCAGCTCACTCCGGTACAACGCAGGGTGGGCAAGACGGAATGCGACTTCCTGCCATCACTGGACACCACCGTCACGCGTTCGCCAACGGTCGTCGCAACCCATCGCCCATCCCGGGAGAGAGCGAGCGCGGGATCCACGACTCTATGGCTTTCGACGGTTCGTCCGAGCGCCGCCGCATAGTCGACGGTGTCCCTGGCCGACGACACAGGTCTCCCGCCCTGCTGAACGGTTTGCAGGAAAACCAGGGCGGCAAGAATGGTCGCGAGCATTCGCTTCTACTTGATAACTAGCGTGCGCTGGGTCAGCTCGCTGACATTCGAGACGCAGAATCCGCAGCTGAAGTTCGCATCCCGCTGTATACCTTCAGTACGAGATGAACTGCATCTCGCCGCCCCACACCCAAGTCGGTTACCTCGTCCAACTTTACCTGCAGGGAGGCTTCCCGGGTGGTTTGGCGCGGAAGGAGCTTCCCCGACGGAAGCAGGTGTGAGACATCGAGAATGGAACCTGTGCGCGCCGTTCGCCCCCCGCCCAGAACGATGCTTGGAACACCCAGGTCGGATGTCAAGGTGGCCACGCGGAGCTTGAGCGGGAGCACGATTGTGTCCTGCGACGTATTCAGCATCTGGTAGCGCAACGACACCGTACTCGTGCGCGGGTCCCAGACCGACGAGGTGTACTGAAACTCCATTTATATGACGCAGAAGGTGCAGTGTACCACTACTGTCTTTGCGGATGGTGTCGCCAGGCCGGACGCGGCGAGGATAGGGGCCTGTCCCGAGCGAGAGATCGTTATGCCGAGGCGACACGGCTATTGATCCGTGCAGCCGGTGACGGCGGGATTGTATGGAGTTTCAGACGCCGCCGGAAACGGCATGCTGGTCGCCGACCCGTACACGTCGCCAAGGTAATACGGACCTGTAGGAAAGACGCTTTCACTTGAGCGGCCATAGCGGGCGATCATTCGCCGCAGATCAGCTAGCCGGTGCGCGGTGCCGTACAGCCAGAACGCACGCTCTCGGAAGAGGAGGTCAACGCGCGCCGCTTCGGTGCCTGGGTCGTCGAGCGGCGACATCGCCGGACTTATCTGTGAGGCCCGGAGGTCATTCAAGATTGTCAACCATTGCGGATCATTGGCGTTAAGAGCCGCCTCAGCCTCAATCAGTCGCGCCTCTAGCCCGCTCGCGATGACGATAGGCGCGTCCGCATTCGGATACTTGGTCGCCGCGTAATAAGACGCGGTAGAAGTTGTGCGTATGAGGCGCACCTTCAAACGCGGGTCGTTAGCCGCGACAAAATCCAGCCCGTTCCCTCCCTCGCGATCGCCGACTCGGATGAACGGACCGAGTTGCCAGAGGAACCCTAGCCAATTCTGCTGTATTGATGCGAACTCGGCGTTCCATGTGTATGCCGTCGGAACTGCACCCACGGTTTCCGCAGCCTCGGGAAAGCGTCCGAGTCCCAGCAGCGCACGCCCGCGTCCAATTCGGGCGAGATTGAGAATTCGGGCACTGTCCGCAGCGTATGCCCCTGCCGAATCGAAGTCGGCCAGCGCACGCTCCAACGCCTCATCGGTCGAGAGCGGTGGCCCGTAAACCGGTTTGAAGTCGACGATCTCGTGTATCGGAAACCCGGGACAGAAGCCCTCCGCCAGCCCGAGCGTAGCATATCCGTGCACCGCGAACAGCTCGCCCGCGTATGCCCGCCTCGAGGCTTGAGCGCCATACGTTAGGATCTGCGGAATCGCGAGCGCCGTCGCGCCCTGAACCTCCTTCCACTGCGTGTAGGCCCCGTAGCCGTACGTGGCGGCGCGATCGCGCTTGTCCAAACGAGGGTCGTAGCCAACCAACTCATCGGACAGAATCCCGGTCGTAAAGACCCCTTCGCCGACAGCACGGTATAATCTCCTGATCGCATCGCGGCGGAGAAGGTCAGCACCGGTTGCGTTCGCGACATCGGCGTTCTCGATGGCCGTTGGGTCGGAGACATCGAGCAGACCGCACCCAGCCGTGACTAGCAGTAAAGCTCCGGCCGTGATCCGGCGCACGATCCTCGATCTCATGCCGAATGATCTCATTGCCCTATCTCCTTCGGGATGTCAGAAGCCAATGTCGAACCGCAACGCCCATGTGCGGCCCTGCGGGATGCCGAGCGCGGAGGCACCAAGGGAACCGATGGTAGAACTCTCAGGGTCCGCGCCGCTGTAGGAAGTCCAGAGAGCGAGGTTGCGTCCCTGCAGCGAAAGCGTGCCCGAACTGAGTTGCAGCGCGCGTGTCATGAGGGGAGGGAGATCGATCGCAATTCCTACCTCGCGGAGACGCGTAAAATCTCCCGGTTCGATGAAGTCGTAGTCACCTCGTACGTTGCGCGCTCCTGCCGCCGCCTGTTCGGCGAGCGGTGTGGTCCGATCTACCAGCGCCCGACACCGGGAGTTGGCACACTGTCCCCCATAGAGCGAATTGAGTTGCGTGAAGCCCGAGCGGCGTTCCAATAGTGCGGAGAATCGCAGGCGCGCGTCAAAGAAATTGACTGAGTTCGTAAGACTCTGGGAACGTGGAGGCCTGCTTTCGCCGGCATACACCATTGTGTCTCCGAACTGCAGCTCTCCTCCAAACTGGTTGATGATGCCGTCACCATTTGTATCTTCGTAGCCTACCAGCGGCCTCACGAAACGTGCGCCCAGCGGGTATCCCTCCACCCACCCGCCAAACACGGCACGGCGCGCGGCCGCACCACCCAAGTCTTGCAGCGTGGTCCGGTGGAAGCTGTGCAGAAACGAGATGCTCCAGCTCACTGCACGGGTATTGAGTGGCCTGGCAGAGATCTGCGCCTCGAATCCCCGGCCGGTCGTAAGCCCGAGGTTCGTCTCCATGGTTCCGAGACCAGGTGGCAGATTGGCGCTGATAATCTGATCGACCGTTTTACGGCGATACCAAGTGAGCCCCACTTCCACACGATTGTCCAGTGCGCTCGCATCAAACCCGAACTCATGCTCGCGGACCTGTTCCGGTCGCAGGTTCGGGTTTCCGAGCGTGTTGATCGTATAGACATTGGTTATAGCGCCCTGGTAGAACACCTGTTGCAGCGCGAATCCAGGTCGAGCCCACTCCGGCCGCGGCTGTTGGCCCGACGCGCCGAAGGCGTAGCGGAGCCGGAGGTCGTCCAGCAACGGCAGGCGCGACAGTATCGGCTCTTCCGATGCCAGCCATGAAATGCCGACTTTGGGGTAGATCACGGCGTCGTAGTCGCGACCGAAGGTGCTCGCGCCGTCCACGCGCATTGCGCCGGTCAGGAACAGTCGGTCGTTTAGGCCGACAGTCTGCTCCAGGTAACTTCCAAGGGTTACCTGTTCCCGATAGCTCTGGCGTACCTGCACGCTGGCCGCGGCGCCGATCGTCGATGCGCCTGGAGGCAAATCCGTGCCGGAGCTGCTGAGGACGTCATCAACGGTTCGCACGTACTGCGTCGCGACCGACGTGCGGGAGCTGAGCCGGCCGGATGCGAAGCTCGCAGTGGCCGTCAGTTCGCCGGTGGTGGCGAGTTGGCGGCCGCGGTCGTCACCGACCGCGCCGCGGTCGAACAGCGCTGGTGCTTCACCTCGCCCGGCGAGACTCGATCGCGTGATGTTGGCCAGGTCGACACCGCCTACGGCGCGCGCCGACAGCCACGACGTGGACCACCGGCCTGTCATGCTCGCGAACGTGCGACTGACTTGCTCCGTTGACGTGCTCGAGAAGCGCTGGTCGGGCCCATTGCCTCTGCTGAATGGGTCTCCTGGTGCCGGGAAAGTAATGCTGGTCATATACGGGTTAGCCAAGTTGAGCGTACGTGTCGCCCGGCGGGTATAGCCCGCGTTCACCTGAAGCTCGGTCGACCCGCCGAACCTGACAGCCACGTTCGAATGGAGGTTCACCTTGGAGAATGCGTTTGGCTCCAGTTGCTCCGTGAGAACCTGACGTTCCAGCGAGATAGAATCGGCCATCGCTGGCGGCATCCGGAGCGGACCGGTCACCTGCTCGAGATTGCCGCCAAAGAAGTACCGAAAGTTCTGGGAGCCGCCCGATACATTGGCACCATATTCCCAGCGCGGCTTGGATGCGAAGATCGTGAGATCCGGATCGTTAAGTGGATTCCCTATTACAGTGACGCTGTCCTGGGTGCATCCGCCCGTCGCCACGCGTTGGAGGAGACAACTAAACGGGGAGGTTACGCCTCCACTTGTTTGCCAGCCCCAGTAAGCCTCTGGATAGTCTGTTTTAGGAATGTCGGACACTGCGCCCTTCATATATGCGTTCCAGCGCGCCGGCCCAGGCCTGCCGCGCTTCGTCGTAATGACTATCACGCCGTTCGCGGCATCGGTGCCATACAGCGTGGCCGCAGACGGACCCTTCGCGATCTCGATCGATTCGATTTCATTCGGATTCAAATCGTTCAGGGGACTCGTGGGCTCCACATTATTGACGGACCCGAGAAAGACCCTGCCCGCAGCCCGGCCGGTGAAACGGATACCATCCACGATGATGATCGGCTCGGTGCTCAACTGGATCGTGCTGGGTCCCCGAAGCTGCAGGCTGATCTCCCCTCCCACCGTGCCCTGAAACGTGTTTACCTGGAGTCCGGCTACCCGGCCATTGAGCAGCTCGCTGAGGCTCCCGACGGACGCGGCTTTCACGACGGAGTCAGCATTGATCCGAGCCACCACGTGTCCCAACTCAACACGGCGCTGCTCGCCCGTCGCAGTCACTACCACCTCTGACAACGACGATGCGGTTGGCCGCATGCTGAAGTCGACGGTCAGGTCTTCGCCTTGAGGCACTGTGACTGTGCTCGTAGTCGGCGCGTATCCGAGGCGCCGCGCGGCGAGCGTGTGAGTTCCCGAAGGGATGTCTGACAGGCGATAGCGGCCGCTCGCGTCACTGCTGGAGCGCGACCGACTGCCCTCAACGTAGACCTGAACGCCCGAAATCCCTTCGCTGGTCACAGCATCGGTGATCCGCCCAGTGATGACTCCCGCGAGTACACGTTGCAATACAGTGCGACGCACGAGGGTCGCCCCACCCCGCGAATTGAAGAGAACGTCCACACCGATGTCCGCCAGCACATCCGTGAGCGCGGCCACGACCGTGATCTGCTCCGCTCGAAGATGAACACGCTTGTCGGCCGGGAGCACGCCATCACCATACACGAGCGTCAGACCGGAGCGCGCCGAGATCTCGGCAAGCGCTTCCTTGAGCGGTACTCCGTCGAGATCCACAGCAATACGGCGCACAAGCACGGGCGTACGTCCCACGTCGAGCGGCACGGGGCTGGCATCGCGCGAGGCCTGCGCCAGGAAAAAGCGCGGACCGCGGGCTTCGACGCTGTTCACCGCGACTTGCCCCTGTGCGCCGGCAGTGATTGTGAAGACGACAAGAAGGCCGGCTACGAACGCCGACGTGAATGACTTGACGCAAATCATTTCCGCCTCGAGTGGAGAGTGACTTGTCTGCCATTTCGCTCGACGGACACGTCGAGCGAGAGCGCAATCAGATCGAGCACATTGGAAGGAGGATCGTCTTCGGAGACCGTCGCGAAGAGGCGCCGCGCGTACAGCGCGCGATCCACGACAGTGATGTCGAGATCGTACCAGCGCTCGAGCGTGGGGAGCGCGTCATTGAGCGGCGTGTCGTCGAAGACGAGGCGGCCGGTGGTCCACGAGGTATACGGGCGGAGATCCACGCCGCGTTTCACGCTCACGGTACCATTAGTGTCGAGGCGACCCAGGTCGCCTTGCTCGAGGCGCGCACCAGCAACGAGCACGACGCCTTCGGTGACGGCAACGTCAACCGAGCGCTTCAGGTCGTAGGCGCGCACCACAAACTTCGTGCCGATGTCGCGCACGAGCTGTGATCCCACTCGCACCGCGAAGGATCGAGCGGCATCGTGCGCTACGTCAAAGTATCCCTCGCCCTCCAATGCGACAGTGCGGGGGCCGACGCTGCTGAGGGAGGTGAAGGGGACCGTGTCCCCGGGGGTGCGACCGTAATCCGCCGGAACGCGTAGCTTCGAGGCAGGGCCGAGGATGACGCGAGTGCCGTCCACGAGATGGATGGTCGCGCGCTGGCCGCGCAATGTGGCGTATTCCCTGACTGGAACTGACATCGCGGTGCGTGCCGCCCCTGTCGCACTGAAACGCCCGGAGGCGACATAAAGCGCGAGGGCCGCGCTGCCGGCGATGAGAAGAATACTCGCGGCGCGCAACGCGGGAGCCGGAACGCGCGAGATCCAGGGACGGGTGACACGGCGCTTTGCGCCGAGCGAGAGGATGCGCACGGGGGCTTTCTGCCCCGACGGAATCCCCATCCGCGCCGCTGCCTTCTGCCACGCGGCGTCTACGTCCCAGGACTCGAATGGCGCGTCCGCGGGACGACGGCTGGCCTCCCAGAGCACGCGAAGTCGCGCAATTTTCTGTTGTCGAGCTGGGGGAGAGGGGTCGGCCGCGATCCAGCGGCGAACCTCGTCCGCCTCGATTGCCGGAGATTCATCGGCAACGAAGCGGTCGAGGACGTCGTCGGAGAGATCGGGAGAATGGTCGTCGAGAGGGGGCGTCATCAATCAGGCTCGCTTTGCGTTCGCCCTACATGACGCATTCCCCGCCCGAACTACCTACGGGGAATCCTAATCCACCGAATTGGCACGAAAAAAGCCGAATTAACTCGCGGAAATCAGCCGTTGAGCCAGGGCGTGAGGCGGCGGCGCAGGTGCGTGCGCGCCTTGTTGACCTGGTTCTCGACGGTCTTCACCGCCGTACCCATGATTTCCGCAATCTCGGCGTGGGTGAGGTCGTGCTGGCGGCTGAGCGCGAACGCCTCGCGGCAGCGGTCAGGCAGTTCCGCGATGGCTCGTTCGATCGCCGCGTGAAGCTCGGCGGCCTCGAGCTCCGCGTCCGCCGCGGGAACCTGAGAACCGAATGCCCCGCCCCAGCCGATGCCGTGAATGGAGGCGGCGGTGGCGTCCTCCTCGACACGCGTCGCAACACGAACCTTGCGCAGGTGGCTGATAGCGCGATGCCGCACGGCGGCGTACAGGTAGGAGCGCACGCTGCCGCGCACTTCCCAGGTTGAACGTTCCTGCCAGACGCGCAGAAGGATGTCCTGCACCAGCTCCTCCGCTGTCTCGCGCGACTTGACGTAGGCGAAGGCGAGACTGGCGAGACTGGCGAAGTAGGCGCGGAAGAGGGCTTCGAACGCGGCGCCGTCACCTTCGCGCACACGCGCGGCGAGCGCCGAGTCGAGATCGGGCGCGTCCACGTCGGGCGTGTCGGGTGCGAGGGTGCGTGCGTGCGTCATGATTCGCGTGTCGTCCTGTTGACATTATTGCGTCAACTCGGCGAATTGTCCACAGTCAGGTGCTGGCATCCAAGGACTGACCGTTCGACTGGAATGCTTGGAATTGGTGGAATCGGGGAAATGGGCGTGACGGAAATCGATTGATGATTTGAATGCGTCAGAGAGAGACCATTTTGGTGGATTCCACGGTCGCAATTCGGAGCCGTCGCCCCCCTTTGGTCCGTTTGGGGGTCTGTTTCACCCGGCAAGCTCTAGCATTAACGTCGCAAAGAATCGGCACCGACGCTCGATTCCCCCCTGAAGTCCGGCAGATTGTCGTGATTGGTTAAGTACTTGCCCTGCTTCGGGAGCAGGAGGCTCTGGTTCGAGCCCAAAGGCCCGAGTTGCGTGAAGAAAAAGTGGTGTTGGTATGTTGACACCCAAGTGAGGCGT